>CAMWOK010000098.1 GCA_947175845.1 uncultured Lachnospiraceae bacterium
CTGCCGCCCACTGTCGCGGCAAATCACTACGGTGCCATTATAGCACATAATTTCCCGCATGGGAATTATTTTGGGCAAATTTTATACGCATTTTCTAACCCAATGCCGGGTATTGATCATCCCCGCATCCGCTCATCCTTGATATTTTTCTCAAAATGTGCCACCAGCCTGCGCGCCTCCTCCTCGTCCGCCTTCTCGAGCGCGCCGATAAACTCCTCGAGCGGCCCCCGCGTCTGCGCGTCCGCCATGGCGAGGGAATGCCTGAGACTGACGATATAGTCCGCTATGCACTCGCTGAACACAAAGGCGACGCTCTCGTCGGGGAGCACTGTGATATTGAGCGTGTACGCCACATCGGTCCACGCGACTTTCTGCGTCATGGCACACAACTCCTTGGTCTTGCGCAGAAAGCGCATCCCCGCCTCCGTCCGATCCAGCACATCGTCCAGAGTGACTCCGAAAAATTCAAAATCCTCCTGTGTGGCAATGCATTCCACCTTTAAATCTGCCTTCTTATGGTATTCCATCCTCACATCCCTCCTACCCGTACCGCATCGCACAAACAGCGGAGGAAAAAAGGACGCCGGTTCACCACAGCGTCCTATGTCTCCATCATGACCAGCGTTTTACTCATCTTCCTCCACCAAATCTGTGTGGAACATCAGCAGAAACTCAGCTCCGTTTCGAATCGTGAGTTTCATCACCACGCCCTTGCCATCCACCGATATTTTTGCGTCTACCCTTTTCACCGTGTCAAGGTTCAGCTGAACCGTAGTAAACATGTCATCGCTCGCCAGACACATCACCCTGCCTGCGACTTTCGCCTCGGAGCAGATGACTGACAGCGACATATTGAGTCCGGTTCCGTCTGTCACGTCCTCCACCGTCGACAGCGCGATTGGTATATTTTTCACATCCGTCAGTACGGAAATCAGGCTATCAGCGTCATTGACGAGAAGCAGACGATTGCGCATAACCTCTAAATAGTTTGTCCAGTTCTGCATTCCATCCATACTCTGGCCTCCTTTGTACTACTGTGTTGATACTCCCCCTTAACTGAGTTCCTGCAACATACAAGGCCTTTGTCTATATTTTATATTATACGTTTTCTGTTAAAATGTGTCAACTCCTATTGCGCGTATATTTTATCAGAATATTTTAGAAAATTTATCATAATTTAATGAAAATTCCATCTTCCTGCCCGTAACCGGGTGTGCGAATAAAACCGCATGAGCCATGAGCGCTGTGCTGTTGACTGCATACGTTCCCGACAGCTCCCTCGAAAGCTCCGAGCCATATTTGAAGTCTCCCAGAAGCGCAAGCCCCGCATGTGCCATCTGCGCCCGGATCTGATGATGCCTGCCTGTGAACAGCTCAATTTCCAGCAGCGACGCGACGTCGTTGTGCCGCAGCAGCCGCCAGTGCAGCGCTGCCTTCTTTGCCCCGCACGCGTCCTTAGAAACCACGCTGGACAGGTTAGTCCGCGCGTCCTTGCGCAGATAGTCCGTCAGCGTCCCCTCCGGAGCCTGCGGGACACCCGCAGCAAGTGCCACATATTTTTTGGTTAGAGTGCCCTGCTGCAACGCCGCGCTGAGGCGTCTTGCCGCCCCTGAGTCCTTTGCAAAAACCAGAAGCCCTTCCACAGGCTGGTCGAGTCTGTGCACGACGCCGATATAGGTGTCCTCACCCTTTTTCCGGCGGTAATTTTTCAGTTCAGACACGAGGTCTGCCTGGCCGACCCGCGCCGTCTCCGTGGCAATTCCTGCCGGTTTGTGCACCACCATCAGCGCAGTATCCTCATACACTATCATTTTATCCATCTTTGCACATTCCTATTCGGATGTAAAATTTTGTCTCTTTCCAATCAGAGCTTAAAGCGGTATCCCACGCCCCATATCGTCTCGATATACTGCGGCTTGGAGGTGTCCGACTCGATCTTCTCGCGGATTTTCTTGATGTGAACTGTCACGGTGGCAATGTCCCCGATCGAATCCATATCCCAGATTTCCCGGAAAATCTCCTCCTTGGTGAACACATGGTTTGGATTCTCCGCGAGGAATGTCAGCAGATCAAACTCCTTTGTCGTAAAGTTGCGCTCCTCGCCGTCCACAAACACGCGCCGCGCGGTCTTGTCAATGCGGATTCCGCGAATCTCCACAATGTCGTTCTCCTTGGTGTGGCTGCCGACCAGGCGGTTGTAGCGCGCCATGTGCGCCTTCACGCGCGCCACCAGCTCACTCGGGCTGAACGGCTTTGTCAGGTAATCGTCGGCGCCGAGACCCAGCCCGCGGATTTTGTCAATGTCGTCCTTCTTCGCAGAGACCATGAGAATCGGCACATCCTTGTCCTCCCGGATGCGCCTGCAGATCTCAAACCCGTCAATTCCGGGGAGCATCAGGTCGAGGATAATCAGGTCAAAATCCTCCGCAAGCGCCGTTGCAAGCCCTGTGTCCCCGCTGTTTTCAATCTTTACCTCAAAGTCATTCAGTTCCAGATAATCTTTCTCGAGCTCCGCGATCGCTTCCTCGTCCTCTACTATCAATATTCTGCTCATACGCTCTATCCTTTCCTTGTCCATACTGTAAGAAACCGTCTTCACGATACCGCTTCACGGACTGTGCGGCATCCTGCAAATAAACTACAGCCTTTCCACCGGCCTAAATGAAAACCTCATCCGTCTTCTCCGTGTACTTGCGCAGTACAAAATGGATGCAGGTCCCTTCTCCCTCCTTGCTGGTCGCCCACACATAGCCTCCGTGGTCCTCGATAATCTTCTTCACGATGCTCAGCCCGATCCCGCTGCCGCCCTGAAGCGAATTTCTAGAGGCGTCCGTCCGGTAAAACCGCTCGAAGATGCTTCCGATATCCTTCGATGCAATCCCCTTGCCGTCGTCCTCGATCTCGATCTTGACCGACTCGCCCTCATCGAGAAGCCGGATGTCAATCTCTCCGTTCTCGTGATCCATGTACTTGACACTGTTGCTGATAACGTTGTTGATGACTTTCTTGATCTGCTCCGGGTCCGCCACAACACAGGTGTCCGCGGACAGCAGATTGGTGAAATTCAGGTGAATGTTCTCGGATTCCAGGTCCAGGCCGACCTCCTCCACACAGTCTGAAAAATACTCTGTGACATTTAAAATGTTGAAATGGTACGGAATCTTGTTCGAGCCAATCCCGGAGTAGGTGGTCAGCTCGTTGATGAGCCGATCCATGTCGTTCGCCTTATTGTAGATGGTCTTGATGTACTTATCCATCTTCTCCGGCGTGTTCGCCACACCGTCCATAATTCCCTCGACATATCCCTTGATCGAGGTGATCGGCGTCTTGAGGTCGTGGGAGATATTGCTCACCAGCTCCTTTGACTTCTTCTCGTTCTGCGCCTTCTCCTCCTCGCTCTCCTTGAGCTGGAGGCGCATCTGCTCATAATTGTTGAAGAGCACTCCGATCTCATCTCCGCGCCCGCCGTTCATATGGTAGTCAAAATCGCCTATGGAGATGTGCTGCATCGCCACGCTCAGCTCCTTGAGTGGTCTGTACACATCCCGGTTGAGCCACGCGGTGATTACCGCACTCGTGAAAATCAGGATGGCGGACATGGCGACGAGCATGTATTTGAGAAGGCGCCTGTTGACGATAGCGCCAATCATGATATCTTTCTTGCTCAGCTCCTGCAGCATGTCGATATTCTCATAGTACCCAAATCCCAGAAATACCAGAACTGTGCACATGAGCGGCACCAGGATGATTGCCAGAAAAAGAATCATCATTTTCGTTTTCAGTTTGATCTGTGCCCTGCTGTTCATATACTTATACCGTCCCCATTTCGTGCGCCCTTTCCCGCTTCCCTTGCATGTCCAGACTGCCGCTTAATAAACAAACCGGCGCCTGTGTGCATAAAAAAGATGCGGCAGTGCAATGATAAGCATAGTATAGCATATCCGCCCTGAAAATATAGTGGTTTGGAGATTTCTTAATTTTTTTTTAATCAGCAGTCCCAAAATTTTTAAAAAAGGATTATTGACAAGCTGCGAAAATTAGAATATGATAATGATAATCATTACTGTTTTGTCGGATAATGATTGAGATGATACAGCGTGTTCTAACGGTAATGCATCAGGGGAGGTTTTATGAGTATGAAATACAGCCGCCAGAGGGCAGCGATTCTCTCCTTCCTACAATCCCGCAGGGATCACCCGACCGCAGAACTGGTCTATTCCAGTGTGAAGGAGGAATTTCCCAATATCAGCCTGGGCACTGTGTACCGCAATCTGAATCAGCTGGCGGAGGCCAGGATTATCACCAAACACAGCTTTGGTATGCTGGGGACTGATCACTTTGATTACAACACAGACCCGCACTATCATTTTGTTTGCAGCTGCTGCAATGCAGTGATCGATCTGCCTGCAAGTCCAGACGACTTTTTGTCGATTGAGGCGGAGGCTGCGAAAGGTTTTGACGGGCTGATACAAGGACACAGTTTATACTTCTGCGGCATCTGTAAGAATTGCCTGAACTAAGAACCATCTAAAATTCAGATAATCTGACCAGAACAGCTGATATCTGGTCAAAAGAATCAAACTGGCTTTATGGAAAGCCGTCTCGCAATTGAGGCCGTTTTCCTGAGTGATAATAACAAGGAGGATTTAAGTATGAAATTTGTATGTAGTGTATGTGGTTACGTTTACGAGGGCGACAGCGCACCGGAGAAGTGCCCGCAGTGCGGCGTTTCCGCAGATAAGTTCGTGGCGCAGGCCGGCGAAAGAGAGTGGGCTGCAGAGCATGTAGTCGGCGTTGCAAAGGGCGTGAGCGAGGACATCATGGCGGACCTGAGAGCAAACTTCAACGGCGAGTGCACAGAGGTCGGCATGTACCTTGCCATGGCGAGAGTGGCGCACAGAGAGGGCTATCCTGAGATCGGCCTCTACTGGGAGAAGGCAGCATGGGAGGAGGCTGAGCACGCAGCGAAGTTCGCAGAGCTTCTCGGCGAGGTTGTGACTGACTCCACCAAGAAGAACCTTGAGATGCGTGTCGAGGCTGAGAACGGCGCTACAGCAGGCAAGTTTGACCTCGCTAAGCGCGCTAAGGCGGCAAATCTTGACGCAATCCATGATACCGTTCATGAGATGGCACGCGACGAGGCAAGACACGGCAAGGCATTTGAGGGTCTGTTAAAGAGATACTTCGGCTAAGCAAAAGCGTTACAATCCAGGCTGGGTTATCTGTCACAGACAGATGGCCCGGCATATTCTCACAAGTCTATTATTTAATGATTAGAAAAGGAGCTGACAAGTATGCAGAAATATTTTTGCAATCCCTGTGGATATACATATGACCCTGAAAAAGGTGATCCGGATCACGGCATCGCACCCGGCACAGCATTTGAAGATCTTCCGGCTGACTGGTGCTGCCCGCTGTGCGGCGTGACCAAGGACATGTTCCAGCCGCTCATCAAAAACTACAACTAAATAAGCGTCAGTCAGGCGGTATCGTTTTGCCGCACGGGACTGTACATAAAAAGGAGCAGACCATTTCTAGTCTGCTCCCTTTTTATGTACGCAGGCATCCGATCAAAGCCTGTCAGAAGAGTCAATATCGAAATACTTTTTAACTGATAATCGCGCGGTGCCGCAGCAGATAGCTTCCGTCGGTCCGCGGCACTGCCTCCACGTACATGCTGCACGCGTTCTTGTGCTTTTCCACGAGATAGCGGTCGATATAGCCCTCCTGGCATTCGCCCTTGTCGTATGATTTATAAATTTTATCCCACAGCTTTTTGTCCGTGATAATCAGGTCAAAGGTAATCACCTCGTCGTCCTTGTCGATCATGGCGGCGATGCATTCTCTGTAATAATCCTCTATCGTACCAATGTAATTTTCGTCTCCGCCGCCGCGCACTGTGACAACTGTGATCGACTCGGTGTTCGTCGCCGTGTTGTTGTCCGCTGTCGTGCCGGTCGACGGTGTCGTGGTCGTCGTGTTGGTCGTCGTGTTCGTGTTTGTGCTGGTATTGGTGCCGGTCGAGGGCTTTTTCGTGTCAGTCGGCGGCGTCACAGGCGGATTGACCTCAAGTCCGCTGTAGCGGTTGCCATTGCACGCCGGCAGATAGATCGACAGATCCCGGCGCACGTGGGTCGACGCGTAATCGCTGTCCGGACAGTTAAAGTAATCGTAGGTATTGGGGTTAGTGTCATCCCAGGTGCTATCGACATTGTAATATCCGTCGGAGAGCTTCACAATGTTCCACGCATGATTCTCCCCCGCGTATCCTGTCACATAATAGCACGGGATGTCAAGCTGCTGCAGCACATACTGCAATGCCCGCGCATATCCGGCGCACACGGTCCTGCCGTACACCAGTGCGCTGTAGGCGCTCTGGTTCATCGGCGCGTTGGCATCGTATTTCACACTGCCAATCAGCGCGTCATGAGCGATCCGCTCCTTGTCATAGTCGGTGTAATTGCCGTAAGTCGCATCTGTAATCTTCTTTGCCGCCGCCTCGAACTCCGCCTTCGACGCAGCGAGGTCGTTTGCCGTCACGTTGAACACCAGCGTGATGTCCGCAACACTTCCCTTGGGCGTGTACTTGTACTTGTACGCTGTGTCCACCCAGAACAGTTCAGGGTGGTCGTTCACAACGGAGGTAAACGCGTTTCTCAGATCGTTTGCCGTGATGTCCTCCACCGGCGCAAAGTGCTTGTTCTGCGCATTCGCGTTCGCGTAAATCTGTCGGTACACCGCTTTCTGTGTATCGTTGATAATGCTGTAATACGGATAAATCTCACTGTCAAACGTCAGGCTTTTGCCTGTCTCGCCCCTGCTCAGCTCCTTCGCGATCTCGTCAGCCTTGGCCTGCGAAATCTCTGTGCCGGTCGCCTTGACGGGGATGTAGCCGCTCAGCCCGGCAACTTTTCCCGGTATTTTTAATTTGACTTCGGTGTCCTCGTCCGCGTCCTCTGCAGACCGGACAGTCCCTGTGCGGGCGGCGTCAGTCAGACTGCTCTGTTCCCGCGGCTGTGTGTTCTGCGCCGCCGGAAGTTCCCCGAGCGTCACAGTCGTGTTTGCCGAGAGCTGGATTCCGGCAGGACTGCCGACATCCGCCTCAACGGCATCCGCTTTCAAGTCAGCGCCTATTTTCAGCGCCAGTTCCGGATTATAGTGGCAGAGTGCAATAAAAAGAAGTATAAGCGCCAACAAGCCACCAAATCCGTATAGTACCTTCTCCACTATACGCATATCAGTTTCCTCCTTGATTGATTCCTATACTCCCCCATGAGCCTCATCCTCCATAACATCCATGTTATCTATATTTGTTTTCATTATAAAACGTTACTGCATATTTGTCAAATCCCCATTCCCTCTATTTTTTTCTGAAATAGGTTATAAAACTGTTCCCGTTGCGGCGGAACAGCTCCGTGGCATCGTTCATTCCCACCTTGTAGACAGTGCCTGTCTGCGGGTTCATCACCACGACATTCAACTCGTTAAAGCCCGTCACAAGCATTGCGCTGTCATCCTCGAGCAGGACGAGAACCGGAATGTCCTGGTTTACATAGTACAGAACTGCATCCAGGCTCACTCCCCGCAGATCGAGCATCTCTGCGCCGTTGATGTTCTCCTCGAGGATCTGCCGCACCGTCATCCCCTCGTCGAGCATGGGCTGCACATTCTTGATGCTGCCGCAGAATTCAAGGATCGTCTCAAGGCACACCGCCAGATCCGACACTCCCTCGCTCTTCTGCTTTCCGGTGATTGCCATAATCTGGTTTCTGGTGCTTCTCGTGGTCCGCTTCCAGATGTAATCCCCGTTCTGGTTGACAACGGTTCCGCTGATGCCGTACGCGAGGTTGATCGCCTCCGACTCGTACGTGAACGTGCCGTCAATTCCATACCGCCCATACACATAGTATCTGCTCACCGGTTTTTCGATCGCGACCGCAAGCTCCCTCGAGCCCTCATACAGTACCTGGAGCGGTTTCGTATTTTTTAGTTTTTTCGCCTCTATCGCGTTCTTTAGCACTATCTGCACAATCTTTTCATACGTCTGGGTCACAACGACCTCCGATGCGTTATACCCGGTCTCGTCCACGAGATTGTTGACAATCTGGTCATCCTCCGTGGGCGCGTAGCTGCCGTCCTCCTCGCGGACCACGCGCGTGAGCGTGATGAGGTTCTCCTCCACGGACGCATCTGTCACATAGACGCCCGGCTGGCTGTATGTCTTGAGGAGCGTGCCGTGTTCATCCTGAATGTATATCGTGTTCATCGGAAATGTCACAGAGCCGGAAAAATCCATGCGGATGTCCTCGTAATGCGCCGCTCCGTAGATCAGATCGTCCTCGATAAATCCCAGCGGCAGAATCCTGCTGCCGTGTTCTGTGTCGATCTCCTGC
This sequence comes from uncultured Lachnospiraceae bacterium, assembly GCA_947175845.1. Classification (GTDB taxonomy): domain Bacteria; phylum Bacillota; class Clostridia; order Lachnospirales; family Lachnospiraceae; genus COE1. The sequence continues at coordinate 8,394 of CAMWOK010000098.1, forward strand.
GTGTCGCCCGTGTTGAGATCCATGAGGATCAGCTTCGTGCAGCTGTACGCATCTGCAGTGTTCTGCCACACGAGCATCCGGTTTGTGTCCGACACCTGAAAGCTCTCCTGCTGCAGATTCTGGGCGATCTCCTCGCAGGTCCTGTCCATCAGGTTGATCGCGAGAATCGATCCGTCCAGATAAATATAAAAAATGCCGTTTCTGTTGATGTAGGAAAGCTGCTCCATATCTGTCCTGAGCGTCGCGTACGACTTGTTGTAGGGTATGAAGATGAGCTCCTCAACCGTGTTGAGCATTCCGTTGTACTCGCACACCTGCACGCCGATTTTACCCTCGTGCGTACCGCGGTTCATATATCCATACACCATAAAGCGGACATTCTCCGTCTCGTCCACATTCAGGATCTTGATCGCATGGTTGTCATAGATGCTTCTGGGATCGTCGCCGTCGTAAAAGCTGAACAGGTACGACATCTTTTTGTCCGCCGCATGATAGCAGAACAGCTGATTTTCGTTGACAAACGCAAGGTTCGATCCGCCGTCGCTCTCCATCATCTGCACCTTGTCGTCCCGGATTCCCAGCATGATCTTGTTGCTGCCGTACACGTCCGCCTCCGGGTCAAAGATCTGGTTCATGGTGCGCTCATAGTCGAGCAGGTACGTCCTGTCCGGCGTGTAGCGTATCCTGTAAAACTCGACGACGTTGTACGTGTCCCTCTTTTTCCCGACCACAGTCTCAACCCTGTAATTCATGCGGATCGACGCGGTGTGGGTATCGATCTCGCTGATGACAAGATGCGGCTTTGAGATCCTTTTGACATTGAGATCCGCC
>CAMWOK010000099.1 GCA_947175845.1 uncultured Lachnospiraceae bacterium
TGGTTGGCTCGGAGATGTGTTTATGAGACAGCTGATACGTAACGGTCTTCTGGAAAAGGGAACAATTCTTTTGTGGGATGAACCAGAAGCGAATTTGAATCCGGAATTGTATGATCTTGTTGCAGAGATCCTGTTACAATTACAAAGAAATGGAGTACAGATTTTTGTGGCAACACATAGTTATAATTTTGCCAAATATTTAGAAATCCGGCGCACAAGTAAAGAACAAGTGATGTATCATAATCTATATAAAGGCCGTAATTTCCTTTCAGATGAACTAAAAGCACTTTCCTGGATAAGTGGGATGAATGACGACAGTGAAGCAATATACAGTCAGTCTGCATACACAATGGATGAGATTCGGTATAATCACATTATGATTGCAGATAATAAACTGCTTGACGAGGTATATGAACTATGAGGAAATTCCTATGAAAAATATTTTTATAGAAGAGAACGGAGTATATAGCATTGATTGTTCCGGTGCCGAATGGGCAACGGATAGAATGCATGAAGATTATCATAACGCAGGAATACATATTAATGATGTGGATTTTTTGATTGAAAATGCTGAAAACATTTTCATGGTAGAGTATAAGAATGCCTGCATTGCAAGTGCACAAAATCCTGCCGCATTTCAACCAATGACAGATAAAAAAATATTAACGGCAACGCGAAAGTTTTATGATTCCTTACACTATTTAAGGTTACTGGATAAAAATAAACCAGTTGAGTACATATATATCCTTGAATACCCAAATGGAGATGCAACGACCAGAAAAAGACTGCGAAATAGATTAAAAACAGAATTACCGTTTGTCCTTCAGGAAAATATAGGAACGGGCAAAAAAATGATAGAGCAGGTAAAAGTTCTTTCTATAGCTGAGTGGAATGCGGATCGTGTTTATGGAAATTATCCAATCAAGCCTATATCAGGATAGATTTGCCATGCGGCGCTGGATTCAGTGTATCAGATGATGCGATTTCAGAGCAAATCAGCTGCGTCAAACGACAACGAAGGCCTGAAAAATGCGCAGTCAGAACATCTTCGCAGGCATTACAAGGATCAAAACAAAGAACTGGAATGGACGATTCAAAAGGCTGATGTTCATACACAGCTGTCGGGAAAGGGTGTTTTACATATAGAAGATAACCCTGGTGATTGTATTATGATGCACGAGGAGAAAAACTATGGGAAAAATTGATTACAACGCAATATATACAAAAAATCGAGATGAATGGAAAGCATTGACAAACGATCCTCAGAAATATGAGGCTCTTTTGGCAGGACACTATTCAGACAGTAATCATTTTGTTTACGAGCTGCTGCAAAATGCGGAGGATGCATTTGATGAAAAGGCTGGGATCTATGCAAGCAGTGTTGTTATAGAGTACTATCGGGATAAATTGATTTTTTATCATAATGGAAAGCCGTTTGATGAAACGGATGTCCGAGGTGTTTCTTCTATGCTCATGGGAACCAAGGATAAAGATGATGCTCAGACAATCGGCCGATTTGGTATGGGGTTTAAATCTGTGTTTAAGTATACTTATCAACCGGAAATATATTCAGATGATGAAGCATTTAAAATAACAAGATACCTGCTTCCGATTGAAATAGCTGAGGGATGGGATTATAAAAAAGAAAAAAAGTCTATGGTCTGTAAATTGGGTATGAACGGAGCTTTTTTGCCTTTTCGGCATGCAGAGCATCTGACTAAGATAGTGATACCATTTAAGAAATATGGCAAAGACGGAGAACTGGTTTCGATTTCAGGAGAGGATGTATTAAAAAAACTCGATGACCTTGATGGACAGATTCTACTTTTTCTTACACATATTCAAAGCCTTTACTGGGTGAATAAAGAAAACGATAAATTTGCGTATATTACGCTGAAACGGGATAAACAGGACAATAAACTGAGTATTTGCCGCATAGAGGGAACAAATTACGGCGAAAAGGGAGAAATATCAAGATATTTGAAATTCCGAAAAGTATTCAGGCATGAAGTGATGAAAAATGCAGAGGTCAGTGTGGCATATAAACTTAATAGCCGTATGGATAATATTAACGAAGTTGATCACGCGCCAGTTTGGGTTTATTTCCCAACCAGAGATGAAACCGAATTGCCGTTTCTTATTCATGGTTCATTTGAAACAGCTGTCTCGCGCGAAAAGCTTATGTCACCGTCTGCTTTTAACGACGACCTTTTTGATATACTTGGCGATTTGATTGCAGATTCCATGAAAGAGCTGACGCGCAGAAACCTGATCACACAGATGTTTATACGAAGAATCCTTATGAGAGCATTTGAAGACGAGACAAAAAACAAAACGATTCCCGGATTGAAAGAAAAGGTTACTGAAAGGATAAAGCAAAAAGGACTTTTGCCAGACAGGAAGGGAGAATATAGAAAGCCGGAGGATATGTTTGTGCCAATTCCGTATAAAATAGCGGATTTTGCAGACAGGCCGCCTTTTGATGAAGTTTTGGCAAATAAGATATTTGTTGTGTTTAACAACGACCGTGAGACAAAATTTAGTGAATATTTTAATTGGCTGGTACAGGATCTTGGGATAAGAACCTACAGGCTGTCTTGCTTTGCTGATGATTTGAAACTCCTTGCAGGAAGTGTCATTCCCGAGCAAGGAGATCAATTTGAAATGTTAAATGAGTTTTATACGTTTTTGTCAAATTATCAGGAGTCGGTATTTGGAACAGGATTGTTATACTTTAGAGGGGGAGCATATGAGTCTGCAATAAGGCAGGATATTAAGGCGGCATGGAGAAAGCTTAGAAATGCGCCTGTTATATTGAATCGCCTAAATCTACTTGTGCCTGCACAGGTAGATCAGAAGACGGTTTTATACCTTGGATCTTCAAGTGAATATAAGAGTATTATGCTGTCAGAACTTGTAGATAGGAGGATAGCGGATACCTACTTGAAAGTGTTGCAGGAGGGGTTTCACATCCAGGAGTTTGACAATTTTCAGTACATTAAAGAAAAGGTGATTCAGAAATATATTAGAAAAGGGAATGATCATTGGTTTGCCAGTCGGGATGATTTTACAGATGAATATGTGGGAGATCTGAATCAGATATTTGCGTTAATAAAAGAGACAGGAGATATTGTAAAGATAAAAGACTTATTAAAGGAAGCATATATTATAAAAATTAAGCCGGGGGTAAGTGCTGTACAGGGCACATTTGATCGACCAGGGGCTTGTTATATTCCTGTGTCGGAGGAAGGAATTAATTTAAATGTTTATTATGAACCGATAACAGTAGAAGAAGGATTGCAGTATGGATTTGAAGTTAACGCAATTGACAAGGATTTCTACGAAGAAAATGGTGTATCGTTAAGTTTATTGGCAAGCCTGGGACTGATAACAACTCCAGTGAAAGAGGGAAGGCGAAATCAGGAAGGTAAAGGTGATAATCACTGGATAGCAGTAGAAGGATATTGTCCGGAGATAAAGATTGACGGATTGAGAACTAATTTAAAATATATTGCGGAGAATCCTGAGCAGGGTCTTGCCCGGCGAAAATCAGCGGAAATACTTAAGTTTCTATTGACAATCGCACATAAACTGCAAGGGAAAAAGCAGTTTAGAAAGAAGAATCCTTATTTGAGCGGATTAAGAAAGGCAGCTGTGTTATCAGACGTCATCCGTCAATATAAATGGATATTTGACAAAGAATTGAATGTTTTCACTCCATGTGAGTTATCTTGTTATGATTTAAATCAGGAACTGTATGGAGATTTGTATTCTGACAAAAGTGCGTATACAATTCTTGGGTTTGTAAAAAAAGAGATCGACAGTGCCGAGGAGACGCTGCAAAAAGCGCAAAATCTCAACAGTCAGGATAAGAAACGTCTGATTACCTGGCTTGCAAGGGATCTGGGGTTACAAGTGCCAAAGCTAATATCAGAGGAACAAGAGTGGGGAGATGAAGAGAAAACAGAGATGAAATTTGATCCCGAGGCATGGCAGGACGAAGCGTTTCCTGTTAGGCGTTTTAATAATATTGAATATCTGATTCAACATGTACAGGAGCAGTTCTATTGCGCGGATCCCATTGCATATCATGAGGTTTTAAGACGGATTCGCGTGAGTAAAAACGCTAAGGCAGACAAGGCGTATGCGATTGGTATGTATACAAATTCAAGTAACACGAGGATATGCCAGATATGCAAGAAGCCGATTTCTTTTATAGAGGTGCCTCAGATAGCAAATTTTGGAATTGAAATGCCTCAGCTTAATTTGTGTCTCTGCCTTGAGTGCGCCGCAAAATACAGGGCAGTGCGTGATAGTAATAAGGATGCATTTAAGAAGCAGATAAAAACAGCAATCTTTTCCATTGATGCACAGGAGTATTTGGAGGAGTATTCTATTGAATTGCATGAGGATATGGTGTTGAATTTTACACAGATGCATATAGCAGAGATACAGGTAATTTTACATCTTCTCGACGAATACGGTATACCATCTGAAAGTGTTGGGAATGCGTATGAGGATAATGTTTCGAAACCTTTCATGCATTTGGTTTGAGATATTGGAGGACTGTAAAAAAATAACTGGCACATTTGCGGCGAAGGCAGCAGAGCGGGCGCGCTGGGCAGAAAAACCGTTGATAAAATAAGGGCATTAGTTCACGGACAGAGAACTGCAGCGGATTGAGCAGATATGCGGGAAATAGAAAGGCAATTGTGAAAAAAGGACTGGTTTTTTCCAGTCCTTTTTATGTTCTCAGAAACTGTTAAAATATTAGTATATATAATAATATTTAGTTATAGCTAAAGTTTGTGCGCTTTTTAGCCGATACATAAATTGGAGGCATAGGGATACAAACCAAACGGAAGAGATAGGGAAATCAGATAACACTACAAGGAGGTAGGGAAATTTGGTAATACAGCACAATATGAGCGCTTTGAATGCAGGCAGGATGCTAAACATCACCGGCTGTGGTCTTGCGGGGACTGCTGAAAAATTAGCGACTGGCTACAAGATCAACAGGGCTGCCGATGATGCCGCAGGACTTTCCATTTCAGAAAAAATGCGCAAAAAAATCAGGGGACTTGAAAGAGGAATGGAGAATGTGCAGGACGGCATCTCGCTTTGCCAGGTGGCGGACGGGGCTTTGAACGAAGTGGCAGAGCTGCTTCAGCGCGCCAGAGAACTCAGCATTCAGGCATATAACGACACGAATTCAAAACGCGACAGGCATACCATACAGGAGGAGATTGGACAGTGCATTGAAGAGTTGGACAGGGTGTTTGAGACGACAAAGTTCAACGAGATTTATATTTTTCAAAACGGCAAGCGGGTTCAGGGGGATGTGTATCACGCGGAGTCACACATGGTAAAAGCGTACACAACCACAATAAGGGATATGCCTTCCTGGCTGAAAATTAATGACGCAGTGGTCACACCAAACTCACATCCGCAGATAGAGCCGCATCCGGGGTATTTAAATCAGGCTTCGCAGACGCTCACCGCGATTATGAAACAGGATTTTAAGCTCAATGATGGATCTCTTGTGAAGGTGTATTATGGAAATGATCAGGGGACGACGGCTGATGGGTACCAGTGGGCGGGCGATTTCATCAAAAATACAGGGACTGCAGCGTACGCGGAACTGATGCAGCCGGGGCAGGCAATGTATGATTATATCACACGGCATCTTGACGGAAATGGCAATTATACAGGATGGACTGCTTCGTTTGGCGATAATGCGTCCGCGAAGGTTGATTTTTCCGAGTATGCACAGCTGACAGATGCTGCGCAGCTGTACAGTAAACTCAGCGAACTGGTGGGTGTGGAGATGGGATTTCCATGCGGCACATGCGGTAAGATGGAGGCAGTTCGGTTTTGCGGTGAATTTATGGGGCTGAACAATCTGACTTTTCACGATCAGGTTGTTTATGTGGCAAAAGGTGAGATCAACTTGTCGGAAAAGAGTTTTCTCTGGGATGGAAAAAACTATACAGGGTATTTTGATGCCATCACAGATGTCATGGCGCTTGCGGACAATGATCCAAACAAGGCGGCAAAGACGACAGATCTGGCCAGAACTATCGCGGCAGATCTGGCGCAGTCGACCTACAATGTACTTAGCGGAGCCATGACAACACATTATGACAGGGCTGTTATGGATGGAAATGACCCATATAGTGTCTACGTTTACGATTACAGGGATGTGGACTCAATTTCATCAGGAAGTTCGGCGGATGCAGGGATCGTGACATCTTCCCGTGTAAGCTTTGAGTATGAAGCGGAGGTGACAGGCGGATATTATACGCACTATGACAGATGGGAAGGAAATTCGATTTGGATACAGGCAAGTGATGAAGTGGGAGATGGCATTCCCATTCATTCTAGCCATCTCTCAGCCGATGTTCTGAAACTGAAGGATTACAGGGTCGATACCTATATCTCTGAGATTGTGATGGAGGATTACGAGGCGTATCAGAAGCGTCTGGCGGCGTGGGAAGCGGCGGCGCCGGATCCGAAGATAGAGCGGTACAAACAGACAGTTCCGGTCACAAAAATTATCACCCCGGCTCAGTTTGAGGTGATTCATGAGAACGGTGAGAAGAAAAGTGTGCTGAAAGCACCAGCGGTTGTGCAGACGACCACGGAGGAGCGGGAGTATATCCGGTACATCTATGACGAAAGCAAGGCGGGACCAAGACCAGTCCGCGGCAGCACGGTGCGTGAAAAGTATGCGCCATCAGAGCTTTCCCTGCTTGACGATGCGATTGCTGCGGTCAGTAAAGTGCGTTCTTATTACGGGGCTGTACAGAACAGACTCGAACACACTTACAACAATAATTACAATGCGGATGAGAATCTCACCTATGCGGAATCCAGGATTCGGGACACTGATATGGCAGATGAAATGGTCAGAAATTCTCTGTTGAATATCTTACAGCAGGCGGGCCTGTCTATGCTTTCCCAGGCCAATCAGACGAATCAGGGAGTGGGTATGCTGCTAAGCTAAAAGGAAGACTTTGTTTTGTCTTCCTTTTTGTGTTGGTTATATCATTTTGAGGATCAGTGAAGTGACTTTTGCATCAAGGCCAAACTCGGCTTTTTTTAATTCGTCTGCGGCGGCGATCCGCTCAAAGACATCTGTCAGAAAGGTGCCGGAATGGTTTCGAAATGCATTGTGAAATCCGTAGGTAATGGAGTGATTCACCAGAATATGAAAAGCGGTTACTTCCGCCCTGCCGGCTATGTGTGGCTTTGTCGGTTGCAGACAGCTGACAAGTGAGCTGTCGACAAGCTCAAGCTCTACATATTTCCAGTCAGTCTCCTCGCGCAGGTGGTATCGAATATGACAGGCATCGTATAGCAGCGTGAGCGTGAGTGCACTGCCGCCAATGGAAATATAGTACTGCTGCGCCCGCTCTAAAATATCGGATATCCCATAATCCAAAAGAAATGATTTTCGAAAATGGGTGAGAACTTCATTGCCGGCGGCGCTGCATCTGACGACAACCCTGCCCTTTTGTTTTTTTCTGCGCAGCTTTTCCAGTTCCCTTGCAAGATAGCGGCCTTCCTGTCTTTCAACCTCGTAGATGTCCATCAAGTTAATCCTCCTGTAATATGGCAGCAGCTGCATCAAAGCGTGCATGGAATCCGGGTCACGCACCAGGGTCAAAATCCTGCATTTTACACCATATCTGTATAAAACTGCGGGATGAAATCCGTTTGACCATGATATAATACTATATCGGCACAATCTTACTATGACTTTAGTTATAGCTAAATAATATTTCTTACACATAATGTTTTATAAATTTTGATTCTCCTAGAATAGTACATATCAGTTAACAACAAATGTATTATTAAAATGGAGGTTCATGAATGTCTGAGATTAATTATAAGCTGCTCGGAAAGAAGATTAAGGAGCGGAGAAAAGACATGCGCATCACACAGGAACAGCTTGCAAACGATTTACTTGTCAATCCCAGTCACATCAGCAACATCGAAAATGCGCGTTCTTATCCGAGTCTGACGGCACTGTTTACGATTTCCAATTCCCTCAAATGTGGTATAGACCATCTGATTGGAGAACAGTATACTTTCGAAAAAGAGAGCATATCCAACGAAAATATTGATAAAAAGCTGGCAAAGGCACTGCAGTGCTGTTCCAATGAAAAAAAAGAAAAGATCTTAAAGATAATAGAGATCTTATAAAATACAAATTCGCTGCAACCAAATCCAAAAAATCCATCTCTAATGTATGTAAGTTGAATCGATTTGACAGACAAATGAGACGGTATGCCCGAAGGTTCAGGCGCCTGGCCTTGCAAGGCTGTTTCGGTGTACAGGACAGAGCGGAGGAGGAAAATGAATACATTCAATACAATGGTGAGACGCGCAAAGCGCGGCGACGCGGAGGCGTTTATCGGATTGATAGAGGCGTGCAGAATGACGCTGCGGCGCGTTGCGCTTGGGTATCTCAGAAATGACGAGGATGTGGCGGATGTCATGCAGGACACAATACTCGATGCGTTTGAACACATCAGCAGTCTGAAAAAAGAGGAGTATTTCAAGACGTGGATTGTGCGGATTCTGATTAACCGGTGCACGAAAAAGTACCGGTCGAACCAGCGCAAGGCGTATCTGGAAGACTACAGCGAGGAGGCAGTCAGTGATGTCGGGAAGGCGGAGGTGGAATTTCGCGAGATGCTCTCTGTGCTGCCGGACGACAGCAGGATCATCTTTCAGCTGTATTTTGGGGAGCAGTTTTCGATAAAAGAGATCGCACAGATTCTGGAGATGAACGAGAACACCATAAAGAGCAGGCTGCACCGCGGCAAGGAACAGCTGCGGGTGTCTCTGGAAGGGAAAGCGCTTGCGGCGAGATGAAGGAGTGTTGGATTATGCATGAAAATGAGATGAGAATGATTCTTGGAGCCAAGCTGGAGCCAAGCAGAATCATTGACGAGAAGGTGGAGGAGGCATATCGGATGATAAGGAGCGCAGAGGTGGGACAGTCAGGCAGAAAACCTTCTGTCATAAAGAAACTTATTGTGGGAATTGGCA
>CAMWOK010000100.1 GCA_947175845.1 uncultured Lachnospiraceae bacterium
CATCGCTCCGGACTTAAACCGCAACGGAATAACCGAGGAGGTGCGTCTTACAGACTTCGAGGATGGACAGGGGCAGCGGCTGGAAATCTGGGAAGATGATGCATTGCTGTATCGTTTAGATGGGTATTTTGCACATACAGGGCAGGAAAGCATCTTTCTGTGTACGCTGGACGGGGAGGATTATCTGCTGCGCTACTATCCGCAGATGTATCAAGGTGTCTGTACATATGGCTATGAACTGTTTACTCTGGTGGATAATGAGCCGAGAACAGAACAGTCGCGCGCTGTTGAATTCGATATCAATTTTGGTTCGCCCGTCCATGGCGGCTTTGATGTGGAGGCGATCGCGGAGTTTATGGAGGCGGTCAATACATTGTTCGCCCACAGCGTGCTGCTGCTCAACACCAACGTTGAACTACAGGAAACCTTTGTGAAAGAGGGACGGCTGTATGACAGCCTGTGGTGGCTGGACAATCAGGAGCCGGAATTTGTCAGGGACAAAGGCAGGACGCTGCAGGAGAATCTAAAGGAGTATCAGGCGGCAATGACATTTTACAGCGGCCTTTACAGCCCGGATGCCGCTGGACACGCGCCGGAATATCAGTTATGGATGCACGGCCGCCACGGGTTCGACCGTGCGGGCGATACGCTGGTCTGCTGGGGGCTGCAGAATATGGAGTCAGACAGGGGATTCTTTGCGGACTGACGACCTGTCTGTCAGGGCGGCTGTCAGCCTGCGGACTACGCCTTTTGAACGATTCGGAAGCTCCTGGCCGCCTCGTCCAGCACGCACATCAGTTTTTTCTCGCTTTCTGTATCCCGGTATGCTTTGGGGTAGACCATGCAAAGGCCGGTATTTCCCAGATAATCCCAGCGAAGTCCATAGAAGTACATCATAGATTCCTCTCTTCCCTCATAATATCGGATTCTGGCCTTGAAATAAAAAGCGCCATCCAGAGCAGTCATGTCCTCCGGTGCCCCGGTGAAGGTGCCGGTTTCTTTATATTCCTCGACAGCGTCATAGACAAAGTCATCGCACAGGATTGCCAGGTAGGGGGAGGTTCCCTCTGCGCCCATGCTCTTTCCAGGCGCGTAGGTGCTCAGCATCATCACTTCCCCGGCGTGGGACTTCGCCTGCTGAAAGGAATCGTTTACCTGAAAAGAGATGCGGTGCTCGATATTGTCGTCATCCCAGTAGACCTCTTCTATGAGGTGGGAGGACGGGGCGAGCACAATCTCTGTCAGCTGGGTTTGGGGTTCTGCGGTATTAAATAATCTGCTGGTAAATGTCTTCATTTTTATCGATCCTTCCTTTCCTTTAGATAGTATCTTTTATGCCGTTCTTCTCACTGTCTGTCATTGGACAGCACTCCTTTGCCAAGAGTGTGCTGCGGTTTGTGTCAAATAAAAAATTTCACCCTACTGATTCGTCTGCCTGTTAAAGCAGGAAGAGGGGAGTTGGTGTTTAAAGTGAGTATATCATAGGGCGGAGGTTGTCCGCAACCTGAAAAACAAGGCACCTGCACAGATTAAAAAGCTTGCCTGTTCGGGACAATAGCGCGTATAATAAAGACAAATCCATAAACCAGCAGGGAGGACAAAGCGATGCAGGAAACAATCAAACCTCCAGTGGAGGTGCGCTATCAGGAGGAGCTTGAGGCGCTGAGGAAAGCGGATGAGGAGCAGGGAAACAAGAAGCCCGACAACTGGCTGATGTCGCCAAAGGCGGTCAGAACCTTTATCCTGGGCAGCGACAAACCGATCAGGTACAAGCGCAAAACCTGTCAGATCAGGAAGAAGTACTTTGGCAACGACGCACTTGTGGAGCGCTGCATTGTCACGCTTGCAGGCAGCCGCGGCCTGATGCTCGTGGGCGAGCCGGGCACGGCAAAGACCATGCTCTCGGAGCTGCTGTCTGCGGCAATCAGCGGGAACAGCAAAAACACCATACAGGGAACGGCGGGGACGACGGAGGATATGATTAAATATTCCTGGAACTATGCGCTGCTGCTCGCAAAGGGACCGAGCCGGGAGGCGCTTGTGCCGGCGCCGCTCTACATAGGCATGGAGAAGGGGATTCTCACTCGATTTGAGGAGATAACAAGGACGCCTGCGGAGATTCAGGACAGCCTCATCAGCGTGCTGAGCGACAAGGTGCTCAATGTGCCGGAGCTGGGCGACGACGGATTTCTGTTCGCGCGCCCCGGCTTTAACGTGATCGGAACGGCGAACACGAGAGACAAGGGCGTCAACGAGATGAGCAGCGCGCTGAAGCGGCGCTTTAATTTCGAGACGGTCATGCCGGTGAACAAGGTGTCGCTCGAGAAACAGATTATCTTAAACGAGGTCCGTATGCTCGCGGAGGAAAGCCATGTGGACATGAAGGCCGACGAGGATGTCGCGGAGCTTCTCGCGTCCACTTACCACGAGCTGCGCGAGGGCGTCTCCTCCTACGGGCACCGGATTGACCGGCCAAACGCGGTGATGAGCACGGCGGAGGCAGTCTCGGTCTACTACCAGACCATGCTCACGGGATACTATTACGGAGACGGGCATCTCGACGTGGAGTGCCTGGTGCAGAATCTCGTCGGCGCCATCTCCAAGGAGGACAGGGACGATCTCGAGAAAGTAAAGGGATATTTCAACACGGTTGTGCGCGCTAAAAGCGACAAAGAGGGTGGATTATGGAGACAATATTACGAAGCGCGGAAATGGCTGAAATAATGCTCGTTCCAGTCCGCCACCACAGCCCGGCGTGCTCTTGTCACATCAGAAAGGTCATTGCGCAGTGGAGGCCGGACGCGGTACTGGTGGAGGGGCCGGACAATGCAAACGCCTTGCTTCCGATCATGGTGCACGAGGACACGCGCGCGCCGTTTGCCATCTATTACGCCTACCATGACAAGGCGAAAAAGATATCGGACGAGCAGGAGTATTACAAGTGCTATTACCCGTTTCTCGACTACTCGCCGGAGCTGACCGCGCTGCGCGAGGCGGACAAAAATATGACATATGTGTCATTTATCGATCTGTCCTACGGCGATATTCTCGCGGCGTCCGCGAAGAAGCTGGCAGAGGAGGAGGCACCGCGCAGCTACAATGACGACTATCTGCTCGCGCACAACAGCTACCTGCAAATGCTCTGTGAGAAGACAGGGCTGCGCAGCTTCGATGAGTTCTGGGAAAAATATTTCGAGATAAACGGCATGTACGAGGACAGCGGCAGCTGGTTTTCCCATCTGAGCACATACTGTGCGCTCGCGCGGGAAAATACGCCCGAGGAGGCGCTGCAGCGCGAGGGGTGTCTTGCGCGGGAACAGCACATGGCGGCGCGGATTGCCCTGCAGGCGCTGCGCGGCAGCGGGGCAGGAATTTTTCCAGGCGAGAAGAAAATGCAGCGCATTCTTGTGGTCACGGGCGGTTTTCACACGCCGGGACTGCAAGAGTACCTCTCGGACGCGCGGTGGGAGGAGACGGTCCGGCACGCAAAAAATATCGCGCACTATGTGCCGGGAACGGACGAGAGCGTCTATTTGATGCCCTATTCCATGGAGTCGGCGGACGCGCTCAACGGCTATGCGAGCGGCATGCCTTTTGCGGGATTTTATCAGAAGGTATGGGAGGGGATTGACAGGCAGTCGCAGAATCCTTACGGGGAGGCGGTGCTGGATTTTCTTGTATCCGCCGGAAAGGCGGTGCGCAAAGACGACGGAGCGCTCTCCACGTACGACGAGATCTGTGCCTGGCAGATGGCGCAGGGGCTTTGCAGCCTGCGCGGAAAGCCGCAGCCGGGCGCGTACGAGCTGCAGGATGCGGTGCTGGCATCCTACGTCAAGGGCGAGTGCGATCTCTCGTCGGACATGCCGGTCCGCGCCCTGCGGCGCCTGATGACGGGAACCGGATCGGGCGCGCTCTGCGCCCGCGCGGATGTCCCGCCGATTGTCCTGGATTTTCAGAATCAGTGCAGGGTGTTTGGCATCCGCACGGACAGCACGCTGGAAAAAGAGGTGGTGCTCTCCATCTTTTCGAGCAGGAAGCACAGGGGGATGAGCATGCTTTTCCACCGGCTGAACTTTCTGCATACCGATTTTGCAAAGCGCCTGAAAGGGCCTAATCTGCAGCTGCGCATCGACCGCAGCCTGATTCGTGAAATCTGGAAGTACAAGCACAGCGCACAGGTGTCCGCCGCCCTGATCGATGTGTCTGTGCACGGCGCGACCATAGAGGAGGCCGCTGTCAGCCTTGTGCAGGAGCAGCTTTTGCAGGACCAGAAGGCCGACAGCGCGGCGCTGCTTCTGACGCAGGTGTTTGAGATGGGGATTTCCGGCCAGCTCGAGCAGGTTTACGAGCGTGTGCACACGCTGATTCTCCAGGATATGGACTTTTATTCCAATGCGGACGCGCTCAGATATCTGATGATGATGGAGAAGCTCGGGACACTCTACGGGTCGGATCTGGCGTTTGACGCGCTGCTGCACACCAGTGTCCGAAAGCTGATCACGCTGCTGCCGGGCATCGCGCAGATGAGCGACGACGCGCTGGACGCAGGTATGGACGCGCTGAAACTGCTGTACCAGCTCACGGGAAAAAGAGGGCCGCAGTACGCAGATGAGCGCGAAGATTTCTACGCGGCGCTTGTGCGGATGCAGGAGGATGTGCAGATTCACGCGGGGTTAAACGGGTGTATCCACGGCATTCTCTACGGCGGCGGCAGAGAGGACGCAAAGGCGGTCAACGCGGTGAGCCAGGGATATCTGACAGGCACGAAGGATCAGCTTCTGAAAACTGCGGTCTTTTTCCGGGGACTGTTCTTTGCGGCGCGGGATCTGATTCTGATGGAGCGCGGCATGCTCGAGGGGATTGACGCCTTTCTCGGGCAGGTTGACGAGGAGGAATTTATGGAACTGCTGCCGCAGCTGCGCATGGCGTTTGCCTATTTCACGCCCGCTGAGACGGACAAGATCGCAAAGCGGGCGGCAGGGTTGCACCGCAGGACGGGGCAGGAGCTGATGGCGCGCGCGGAGGTTCTGCCGGACTGGTATGCGTACGGAAAAGAGCTCGATCGCTATGCGCGCGGGTATCTCTATCGCGCACAAGACCTGTGAGACGTGGCGCGGCAGAATTAGAAGGTGAGGGGACAGGAAAGATGGCAGACGAACAGGAAATTTTAAACCGCTGGCGGCTTGTGCTGGGAAAATACGCGAAGGAACAGATCCCGTTTTCAGGGGGGCTCCGCAATCAGGGCGAGATGGAGGAAGTGCTCGATTACCTGTATTCGAGAGAGTACACACAGGAGCAGGAAATCCGCCAGGAACGAAGCGGAGGCAGCGGGGAGTCGCAGCTGACGATCCCGCGCTGGCTCACCAGAATCAAGACCCTGTTTCCGCAGAAGACTGTCGAGATCATGGAGCGGCATGCGCTCGAGAAATACGGGATGACAGAGCTTCTGACGGACCCCGAAGTCCTGCGCAGGCTCGAGCCGAACAAGGAACTTTTGAAGACAATCATGCAGCTTCGGCACATGATGAAGGGCGAGGTGCTTTTGCTTGCGCGCCAGATTGTGCGCAAGATAGCGGACGAGCTGACCAGAAAGCTTGAGCCGGCTCTGCGCAGTTCCTTTTCCGGCAGATTAAACCGCAACCTCACAAGCCCGGTGAAATCCATGCGCAACATTGACATGAAAAAGACGATCCGCCGCAATCTGAAAAACTATGACACCGAGACAAAGCAGCTGATATTGAAGCAGGTCTATTTCGGTGCGCGCACGAAAAAGTACAACCAGTGGCGCGTGATTATCTGTGTGGACGAGAGCGGTTCCATGCTGGATTCGGTGATACACAGCGCGGTCATGGCGGGAATCTTTGCGCACCTTCCCATGCTGGACACAAAGCTCGTCATCTTCGACACAAGTGTGGTGGATCTGAGTGGTTATGTCACAGACCCCGTCGAGACACTCATGAGTGTGCAGCTCGGCGGCGGCACGGACATCGGCGGCGCGCTCGGCTACTGTGCGCAGCTGATCCAGATGCCGCACCGGACGATGGTGGTGCTGGTGACAGATCTCTTTGAGGGCGGCAGTTACCGCAGGATGTATCAGGTGAGCCAGGGCATTATCGAGAGCGGGGCAAAACTGATCGTGCTGCCCGCGCTCGACCATGACGCCGTGCCAAACTATGACAGGAACGCGGCGGCGGTGCTCGCGGACATGGGGGCGGCGGTCGGCGCCATGACGCCGGAGGAGCTGTCCGGGTTTATTGCAAAACAGTTGGATTAGAATGCAAGGAGGAGAAGCATGAGTGACTGGCAGTCGGCGTTTGGTGAGATTGACGACGATTATCTGATCGGGATTTCCAACAAGGGAATCGTGAAGCGCGCCTACAAGGATATGGAGACAACCCCGTGCATGATCGCAGGGCAGTGTATTTCCGGGGATTGCCAGAATGCGCCGCAGGACATTCTGGCGGGCGTGCTGGGGCAGGCGTTTTCCAAAGCGGAAATCGCAGTGCAGGTTGGCGGGGAGACGGTGCAGGTCCGGCTGTCGCCCGCCGAGAGCACCTGTTCCTGCCCTTCAAGAAGCATCTGCCGCCATGTCGTGCAGGGAATCCTCGCGCTGAAGGCCGCAGCTGCAAAGTACACTGACACAGGCAAAAAAGCGCCTGACAAGACAGCGCCTGACAGTGTGCCCGTCGCAGAGAAAACAACCGGTGAATCTGAAAAGAGCGACAACAGCGCAATGATTCAAAAAGTCACGCAGCAGATTAAGGACTATCCGCTGGAAAGGCTGTGTAAAGCGCTGGGCACAAGGCGGATTCAGGAGCTTGTCAGCTGTGCGAGGGCAGGCAGAACGCCGCAGATTACCTATTCTAGCGTGGCGACTGTGCAGCCTGTGGCAAAGGCGATGACGGTCAGGCTTCTGTACCCGCTCGAGCACGCGACCTGCACCTGCCACAAGAAGGAATTTTGTGTCCACAAGGCGGAGGCCGTGCTGTGGTGCAAGCTCGATCTGGGTCAGCTGTGCGTCGGCGATCTGGAGCAGGCAGAGCGCGCAAACACTGGATTTGACCTGGAACAGGTGCAGGAGGCCGCGCGGCAGATGCGGGCTTTTCTGGAGGAGCTTCTGGACACGGGACTGTCCAGAACACCGCATGATGTGCTTGACCACATGGAACGCCTGGCAACAGTCAGCCACAATGCAAAACTGCCCAACTTCGAGAGCAGCTGGCGGCGGCTGCAGGATTCCTATCAGAAGTACATGCAGCGTGTGGCATCCCTCCGCATACAGGCGCTGATGCGGCAGCTGACCGGACTCTACCGGCAGGTTACGCTTTTAGAGAGTGCGCAGAGTGCGCAGGAGGTGTCGCGGCTTGCGGGTGTGTTCCGGGCACAATACACATCCGCGCCGGACCTCGATCTGGTTGGCATCGCGGCAGAGCACTTTGTGAGCAAAGGCGGATATGAGGGCGATACGGTTTATTTCCTCGAACAGAAGACAAAAAAATGGTACACCTGCACGCAGGCGCGGCCTGTATTTTATGACAATTCTGCAAGTGGGGCAAACCGCGCAGGGCAGTATTCTTTGCAGGAGCCGCCGTGGGGGCTGACCGTTTCATTCACGGAGTTCTCGTCCTGCCGCATACATCTTGAGAATGCGCGGTGTGACAGCAGAGGGCGGCTGTCGGCGAGCAGGGAGACAAAGGGGCAGCTGACCGGGCAGCGAAGCGGCAAAAATGCGCTCACCACCAAAGATTTGGGAAAGTGGTACTATCGGGATTTCGCGCGGCTTTTTCGGGAGCTTTTTGAGGCGGAAGGGCGCGCGGACAGTGTGGGCGCCGCGCCTGCAACAGACGGCAGTCCGGAGGACTTTGAGGCGGACGGTGCCAGTGCAGAGCGCCTGACAGATTTCGGGCAGATGCGGCTGGTGGTGTTAAAGCCGGCGTTCTGCGATCGGGCAGTCTTTCTTGAAACGGAGCAGAAGCTATCCATGAATCTGTACGACGAGTCGGGAAAGGCGGTGGTCGTGGAGGTTGTCTACTCGAGAAATGAGGCGGATGGAATCCAATACCTCGAGAACATCACAAACGATGATCTGCCGAGTTTTTTCGGAAAGGTCTATCTGCGCGGCGGCAGAATCCGCATGTATCCGATCACGGTCTTTGGCAGGAGGGAACTGCTGGGAACGGAAAGTTTTTAATCATAAAAAGGAGTGGTAACAGGATGAGGATCACCGGCAAAGAGGAGGCGCTGCAGGTTCTGCTGTCGGATGTGGAGAATCTGTTGGAGGACCTATACCAGAGCGGGTTTGACACAGTGCACGACAGCACACTCAGCGAGCTAAACCACAGGACGAAACAGACCGCCGCGTACGGCATGGAGCTGTTGTCGGTGCTGCTCGCCCAGCTTTCGGACGGACTGGCAATGCGCCGCCTCCAGATGGAAAAACCCGCAGATAATCTCGCAAATCTTTATGCGCAGCTTTGCTGGTATATCAGCTTGTGTCTGGATAAGATAGAGATCGACAAGGCAGCAGCCTACTATAAACAGGAAGCGGCAGACTAAAAGAAAGCGGCCAGGCCGGAAAATCTGTGCGCGCCGCAGCGTGTGGAAAGACCGGCTATATGGGAAAGGGGGATAGACAATGAACACAAACTCGGAAAACGGACAGACAGCAGACATGCTCGCATTTCTTGCAAAGCGCGGTGTCAGGGAACAGGACTGCGCGCTGGCAGAGCAGTACTTAAACGGCGAGGCGGGGGACGAGGTACTCGACCAGTTCCAGCGGATTGACTTTGCGTCAACAAACGTTCAATATGATGTGAAGCGCTCGCTCGATTCCATCTTGAAAGGACTTCAAAGGAGCCAGAAGCGCGCGGCCTGCGTCCGTCTGCTCAATGTATTGTTTGCAGTCGGACACGGTTCGTGCAGCGCACTGCTTTATGGGGGTGTCTTTGAGCAGGTGCAGGAGTGCGCACTCTATAAACGC
>CAMWOK010000101.1 GCA_947175845.1 uncultured Lachnospiraceae bacterium
GCGGCTGTGTGCATAACTTTATACTGAGCGGTCAGTCTTTTCGACCGCCAGTATACAATATGGACTGCAGCAAACCGGAAAGGCCGCTCAGATTGCTTGTACCAATCCTGTGGCGCCTGTAAATGATGATCTCCTGCAGCGCATAGTCACATATCCTGTCCTCACAGCTGTTGTAGTACAGAATTGTCTGTTCCATGCACCGGCTCATCCTGTCTAATGTCCTGCGCGACTCCTCCAGGCGGTCCTTCTGCCGTCGAAGTCCCATCAGCACTCCATCCATGCCGGACAACCCGTTTAGCTGCTGCATAGCCTGTTCCAACTCTCCGATCGCACTGTCAAGACTGCGCAGCTGCTGCAGCAGATTCTGCTGTACATATATGGCCTGATCGATCCTTATCTTTAACATATACCTTACCCTTTCGTCTGCTGTAATGCTATTGTACCATGTGCCGCACAATAGTTTTCATTTTCCGACAGACTGCCCGTTTGACGGGATGAATAACCATTACTGTCAACGTTCTACAACAGCATCAGTCTTGCGCCGGTCTTTACCCCGTACTCCGTCAGTGTCGTATTTCTTGGAATGATCTCCCTGTTATCCATGGAGCACAGAAGAAGCTTTTCCATCGCTCCGTCGAGCTTACAGTGTTCCCGGCGGCAGACCATCTCTCCAATCTCTTCTATCAGCAGCCCGATTCTGACTTCCTCGTCCAGCTGGAAATCATAGGTGCAGTTCACTGAGGGCACATATACATCCACTAATACCATACTTTTTCCCTTCTTTCCAAACTATCACTGTCCACAAGATAGGTGTCTAGCCCACAGCGAAACTGAACAGACTGTCTTATCTTCTGCTGTGTGCAAATATCATATTCCTGCAGCAGCTTTTTCACTGTGGCGCGCTGCAGAATCGTGTCTTTGTCCTCCTGCCAGCAGCTTTGGGCCTCCTCAAAGACAGCGGCCGGAACAGTCTCCTGCTCTGCCATATCCTGACCGCCCAAAAATCCGTTTTCTCTGAAAAGCTCCGACAGCGCGGCCCCGGTGATTATTTTCATGCGAAACGCCCCCTCCTGCTGCGCGGCATCATATTTTCCCGCCGCTTCCAGCATCACGGCGCCACGCCGCCACGCATCATGCTCCGCATAAAAATAGTTCTCCGGAACCAGCGCATCGGAGTCTGAGAGTACCCAAAAGCGCTCCGCCGTCTGAATCCGCTCTATGCAGCTGTCCAGTCCCCCCTCAATCTGCAGCGTGTCCGAGTCATCCGCCTTGCGGATCATTCCTTTCTTCTGCATCGCGAAAAGAGAATGATACAATTCCTCTCTTGTCATGGATTGCGCACTGCTCACACAGATACCGTACAGTGTCTGTCCCCCCTTTAATGCCAGCAGGATACACAGCTCTGTCTCCAGTATATAGTACTCTTTCATCACATCTTTCATCTGCCCAGTTCCTTTAACAATGGTTTATAGCTGCGTGAAAGCGGCACGCTCAGATTGTCCATCAGATACACTGTACTCTGCGAGAGCGCCACCTTTCGAATCTTATACCTGTTCACAATAAATCCTCTGTGGCACCGCACAAACTGTTCTGGAAGCTCCTCCGCAAGCTTATCAATGGTGTGATAAAAACCGTATTCTTCCTTTCCCGTGCACACAAAAATACGCTTTTCCCTCGCCTCAAAGAAATAAATCTGTTCATAGGGGATATGCAGGTTCCCCTCCTTGGATTCAATCACATACACGCTTTTGTCATCCTGGGATCGGCCGCGCTCAAGATATGCCTGGAAAAACTCTTCCAGCACGTCCCTTGCCTGCTGATTTGTCCATGGACGCAGCAACAGGGAGCTTGCCATAATCCCCGGCTTCATGTACGCCGTGGGGGAGGTTGCGAGATCTGCAATCACCATCAGCTGCATTTCCCTGTAACACCTGCGGATTTCGACAAGCCGGTCTATCGCATCCCTGGGCGTCACATCATACAGGAGCAGATCCATCAGCGGCCTGTCTGCAAGCACACTCAACAGCGCGTCCCTGGTGTCCGCCTGACAGATCTTCCAGTAGTCGCCGGACAGCACAGCTGCCAGATCCCTGGAAAGTGCTCGCAGCGTTTCCAGTTCCTTCTTATCCTTGTCGTATAATAGCAATGAAACCATCTGTCTATCCTTTCACCAGCGGGATAACTACTCTGTGCACGGTCTCCTCCTCCTGGCTCGGGAGAAGTCCGATTCCGGTTTTCAGCGCTTTTGTCTGCTCATTGTACGGCACATAGTCGAACGTAAAGATCCGCTGCCCTGACACATTGCCGCCAAAATGGATTCCGGTCCTGTAGCGCACAAAGAGATCGTACATTCTGGTTCCTCCAAGCTTGAGAACGTCATCTGGCTGCAGTGCCGCAAACCAGTACACGTTGTGGAGACTTCCCTTGTCCAGAAGATTCTCAATAAACGGTCCTGCATTTCCAAACGTCTCAGGATTCTTGACATTCTGTATAAAATCTCCCAGATCCGGAAGAATCAGATACCAGGCAGGAAACCTGCGCATGTCGACATACAATTCCTCGTCAGACAGACCCGCCTGGATATTTGCTTTCTTTTTCTGATTGCGCGCTATAAAATCCGGCATCAGTTTCTGGAAAAACGCAAACAGCTCCGCCTTTGTCCTGATGTACACAATCCCCTCTTTTTCCTCCAGATTGAGCAGCTCTCCCTTAAAGTCAAAGATTACTGTCTCGCCGCCCTTGGCAAGTGCACTGTTGACGACTGCCCTGAGCAGGTTGGTTTTACCGCTGCGCGCCTTGCCCGTGACCAGATAGCAGTACGTCCTGCTCAGGTCTATGCCATATACCGCCGCATTTTCCGAGTTGTAACCAATCGGCAGATGCCTGTCATCCTTCACGAGTTTATCCATATCCTCAAGCTGTGCAAATTCTGACCAGACCGGTTTCTTTGGTATCTCCGGTATCGGGCGGGCGCGTCTGCCTGTCCAGACGTTTCGCATCTGGTTTCCGAGCGCTTCAATCTCCTCAAGCCGCCTGAAATCATCCGCCGCTTCAAATGCAAGTGCTGTCTGAAATTCCAGAATCTCCTCGCCCACCTTTGCAAGTCCTCTTCCCTTGATGTTGACTTCCGGCAGCGTCTCAATGCGCAGTGTGTGCATCGCGTCTGCATACTGGAACCGGTCGTTCATCTCGAGACAGATGACTGTGCGCAGGTTTTCGCCCAGTCTGGACGGAATCTCCATGGCACTGAACCCGCCGCCTGATATAACCAGGAAAATTCCATAGCTGACACCGTCCTTGGAAAGCTGTAACAGGGTGTCATCATAGATATTGTTTGTCTTGGTCCGGAAGTTCGCATAGTTGTCGATCACAACCATGACTGCAGGCAGCACAATGCCGTTCACACGCACATACTGGCTGTAATTGCCGCCCTTGAACAGTTGTTTGCGCTCCTCCAAAATGCCGCCCAGCATATGAAAGAATTTGGCAAGTCTGTCATCCTGGCCTTCGTAGATGACTCCGCCTACATGCGGCATGGTCTCAAAGGCCGACATCATCTTTGCGCTGTAGTCAATCGCATAGATGTTGATATCCGCAGGTGTATATTTTGTCACAAAAGCGTACAGCATTGTCTGTAAAAACGTACTTTTTCCGCTGACAATCGTGCCGATCACTCCGTGATGTCCATTCTTTGAAAGACTGACTGTGAGTGTGTCCTGTGACTGGTTTACCGGGTCATCATACAGTCCCAGCTGTACTTCCAGATTCCACTCCGCAGACTCGGGCGTTCTCCATCCATCAGTGCCGAAGTACTCCTCATATCCCGGAAGCTCCGACAGATATATCGTGGATGGCAGAACCGGAAGCCAGAGCTGTTGTTCGTATGTATAACCGTTTGTCCTGGCCATGACGCCCAGGTATTCCACGATTGCATCCAGCTGTGTCTTTTCCTTCTTTTCCGGCAGTTTCAGATGATGGGTCTGCGCATACAAAAGGATGCGCTCTGTCCGCTCGTCCGCACCTGCCGCCTGGCTGTCCGAATCTGTCTGCACATATGCTGTCAGGAAATCCCGGATGCGCAGCGCATTATATTCACTGTACGGATAATCCACCTTGCGTTTTTCCAGCGCGTCAAAGACCTCCTGAATATAATTCTCAAGCTGTGTATTGTCCTGGGGGATCTCAGACTGCAGCGCGCGGACAACTTCGACAAGGCAGCCGATCCACTGCTTTCTGGCAGCCTCTTTCTGCTTGAGTTTTGTTCTGCTGCCAATGACTGCCGCCTTGCCATTGTCCGATACCATGTGTGCGATATCCGCCTTGAGGCTGCCGCTGTTCTCATCATAGACAGCACCGCTCCACCCGGACTGGAAGAGCTCAAACAGCTCGTCATTTCCCACCTGCATATAGCAGCGGCCGGCCTGCGTGATGTAGGCTGCATCCGGTCTGTGAAGCATATCCGTGCTGTCCTGTCTGTCCTGCACGCGCAGGCACAGGCGGAATCTTGAGTTGCTCCAGATATTGTCATCCACGGTGCCGCTCGGTTTCTGCGTAGCCAGTATCAGATGCACGCCCAGGCTTCGTCCCACCTGCGCAACACTGATCAGCTCGCGCATAAAATCAGGCTCTTCCCGCTTCAGCTCCGCAAACTCATCTATCACGATAAACAGATGCGGAACCGGTATTGACGCCTCGTTATTCTTGTACAACCTGGTATACAGGTTAATGTTATTGACGCCATGCTCATTGAAAATCCGCTGTCTGCGCATATTCTCACTCTTGATAGACACCATGGCACGCTTGACCTGGTTGCCCGACAGATTGGAAATCTGTCCGATCATGTGAGGCAGTCCGTCAAAGAGATTTGCCATTCCGCCGCCCTTGTAGTCAATCAGGAAAAATCCCACATCATCCGGGCTGTACTGTATTGCCAGCGACAGAATGTAGGTCTGAAGCGTCTCACTCTTGCCAGAACCTGTCGTGCCGGCCACCAGGCCATGCGGGCCGTGATATTTCTCGTGCACATCGAGATACATCGGTGCACCGCCTGCCTTCTGCCCCACAAGCGCGCGCATGCTCTCGTAGGTCCGGTTCTTTTTCCAGTTGTCAAGCACGTGCAGTTCATCCATGCCGCGGATGCCAAACATATCAAAAAATGTCAGGGAATTTGGAATATCGCCGCCGGTCTCAATCTCGCTCACCTCAATATCCGCCAGCGTTCTTGCGAGCCGTTCGAGCTGTATGTTATGCACAAAGTCAAAGTCAATGGCTACCCGGTCCTCCACATCATCAGCAATTCCGTACATCCCTTTAAAATGGGCATCATTCTGAATAATGTAGTCACAGGCATTTGGCAGGTTGTCATACGAGTCTGTCAGTATGATCGTGGTAATGCCATAGTTCTCCGCAGAGTGAAAGATATACTTCGTGATCAGCTCCCCTTCCAGAAAGTCAGAATCTGACACAAAGAGTACATACTGCGGCTTGTACACGATATTTTTCGCCGCGCGGCTCCCCCGCTCCTCCATGCGCATGCGCAGAACTCTGGCAAGTTCATAGAATACATCCCCCGCCTCTGTCCTGCTGCCGGCGACATACCTTGTCTTTTTGTCCTCGGACCACACATGCGGGAGCCATTTCAGGTACTCCCAGTCCTCCGTCCCGTCCGCAAGCCCGTCATAGACAAACGCCATCTTCACATCCGTATAGCAGTTTGACACTGCGATCTGCGCCACCAGATTATGCATGACATCTATGGCGCCCCGCTTGCCTTCCCCGCCAACGACACCAATGAGCCTGTGCTCAGTCAAGTCCACACAGAGTGGCACTTGATGCAGATACTTATAACTTTTCTGAATCATGGCCGGCTTTTGCGCCAAATCGTCTGGCAGCAGGGTAAACCGCTCCCTGGGAATATTGACTGTCACCTGAAACGGCATGTCCCCAATA
Organism: uncultured Lachnospiraceae bacterium; assembly: GCA_947175845.1. Taxonomy (GTDB): domain Bacteria; phylum Bacillota; class Clostridia; order Lachnospirales; family Lachnospiraceae; genus COE1. The sequence goes on from CAMWOK010000101.1 coordinate 5,950, forward strand.
CCGATTCTGTGGCTCAGAAAATCCCTGTGATCCTTGTTTCTGTTCCACAAAAGCTGACTGTTCTCATCATACGCACTGCACTCCTCCGCCGATATGTAGAGCTTGCGCAGGGATGCGCTGTTTTTCTCATACTTTTCCTTCACAGAATTTGCCGTCTCCACCAGATACTGATGGTATGCGTCAAACCGGTGCAGCTCTTCGTGCTCATTTTTGCGCTTTTCATAGCGCAGATTTACCAGTGTCCATATGATTCCAATCGTCGCGGATGTGACAGCCGTAATTATGCCTGTATACATAAAAATGCCACTTCTACCGCTTGATCGGGCACCGACTATCGACAGAATACAGCCAAACAGCATCGGAAGTACCATCGTCAGGGACGGTCCGACAATCATCGCAAGCGGCTTTTTATTCTGTATTCTGGGCTGAGGCGGCGCCTCGATCTCTATCTCCTCATCCGCCAGTTTGTAAATCTGCCGCGGGGAACGGTGATAGAGCACTTTGCGCTCCGGCATGATGTCAGCGCTTTCCTGCTGGCCAGACGGCTCCACATACTCACACATCCGGCCCTCGTTGATCCGCACGTTCTCATCGCCTGCATTGACGGCAATCAGACCGTCCAGATACATGATGGCAAGCCCGTAAATCTCTATGTAATCGCCAAATGCAAGCTGCCGGGGTTCCTTCATGCGCACATCATTCAGATACACGCCGTTGGTGCTGGTGTCCTCGAGAATGAACTGATTCCCGTCACGCCGTATCACTGCATGTTCCCTGGACACCAGATTCAACATATCGTACTGAATGTCGTTTGTCTCATTTTTTCCGATGGTAATCTGACTGTTCGCCCGAATATCATATTTTCGGAACACACTGAACGAGCTGCCTGTCCTGCTGACCAGAATGTTGATCTGCTCATTGCCCGGTATTCCCACAGACAGTAAATCCTGATTTTGAAGTTCCTGATTGAAATAGCTGGTTTTCGTTATGGAGTTTTGCAGTTCATAGGAATCAGACTCCACAAAAAACCATCTACCGTCCACGATTTCCATGGAAAGCCGGATATCAGACTGCAGATTAAATATCTCTTTCTTTAATATTATAATATGGTTCGTGTTATTCACGGACGGCAGCAGATACTTCTTGTACGCCTGTGTCGTATGTATTAATAAGATAAAGCCCATCTCTCTTCCCTTCCATATTTGATTCCGCGCCTGGTCCAACCGCTGTTTCCAGCCTTGGATAGTTCATCTCAGGCAGTGTATTCCCATAGCTTGTCTCCGTCAGATAGATCCCTGCAAGTCCGCACCATCCATCCTTCAGAATATTCTCATCCATATTTTTTATCTCAATGCTGTAACGCTTTCTCTCCGCTTCCCACAGCAAATCCTCAGAACTTTCCCAGTATGTGATGCCCTCCTCGAGCAGCGGCCAGCTCTTGAGAGCAGTGCCCCGCTCTTGCAGGTCCTCATAAAACTCTTTGCGTTCCCGGTATGTATACTGGTGTACAAGCTGGGTGCTCTCGCGTGCGCTGCTGTATCCATTTTTGCGCAAAAAACTCTGCACGCCTGGATTAATAAGCTGATCAATCTGAAACCATGTGTTGAAGTTCGACTCGTTATAACATTCGTTATCCTCATAGGCCACTGCACTGACCGCTACATTTTGGAACGTGAGGTAAACGGGGTTCTGTGTCCCCTCTGAATGCACTGCCATCACATAGGGACTCATATAGTTTCTGAGCTGGCTGTTTCTGACTGTAACCCGCGCTTTGCCCGTCACGACCGGATGATTGTGCAGAAAAACGCACCCGCCCGATCCACAGGAAAATAATTTGCAGTCCGAAATTGTTATCTCGGTATCGCTCCAGCACCCGATGCCAATACAATAATTATTTTCCGAAACAATATTACAGTTTTCGATGTAAAGCGTCTTCCCTGATCCATATTGATCATCTACGTGGATCGCATATCCAGAATGTCTGTTCTGCCATTTGTATACAGATAGCATATCGCTCAGATCAAAATGCATCTCTTCCAGAGCAGCGCCTGACAAGTCGTTTTGGTTCTCTTTTGTCCTTACTCCATAAATCGTCAGACCAGAGATTCTGCCAGCCGCGACAGTCAGCGGAACGCTGTGATAATTGTCCGAGTTTGCCTTCAGTATACAGTACTCAGAAGACACCCCCAGAAGATTTACAATCTTGTCCTTAATAACGACGTTCTCCTCATACACACCGGGATGGATCAGCAGCGTATCGCCCGACGCCACGCTGTCAACTCCCTCCTGTATCGTCACAAAGTCGCCCGTGCCATCTGGCTTAACCTCATATATGTGTTTCTGCTGTACTGTCTCAGGCAGCTCCTCAGAAGCTACATCCTCTGTGGCCCGTGCCAGACTGCCTGGAAACATACACATACCAGCCAGCAGTAATAACATGCCTATCTTTCTCAACCGTATCATCGTTCTACGATCCCCCTCATGATTTTAATTGATATTGATACCAGTAATACAGGTGTCCTGATAAGTTGTTCCCGCATAAATCTCCAAAATCTCTATCTTCAGCAGATCCGTCCGGACAGGGTTAATAAAGTTGACCTGACTTGGACCATAAAAGTTGTCTGCAACCTCAAACTGTCTCTTTGAACCGTCTGAAAACGTAATCTGGATGGTTTTTACCCGCCCGTATTTGTCATAAAGATCATGGTTTGTGCGGTTCCCATTATATATTGTCAGCCCGTTCACCTCATGCATTTCGTCCAGCACAATCTCTATCGCCTCGCCGACTCCGCCGCCCCAGACGCCTTCCGACCACATCGTGTATTCTGAGGTGTCAAATGCGTTCTCCACAGGGCAGTCTTCCAGCTGGGATGTGGCCCGCACGCCCGCGATCATCCGATTGCTCACGCGCTCCCGCCGCATCGGTTTCTGAC
>CAMWOK010000102.1 GCA_947175845.1 uncultured Lachnospiraceae bacterium
CGATTCAGCCTGTCCTCCAGTTCACTCTGCACATCAATATCCTCGGCATTTTCCAGTCTGCTGATGCCCTCTGTCAAAAGGTACTCCACTGTCAGTTCCTCCATGCATTCGCTGCAGGAAGTAATATGTTCTACCAATCGAAACTCTGTATCTCTGTCCAGCTCGTCTTTCAGAAACAGATGAATACAGCGCTGTGCCTCTTTACAATCCATTGCTGCCCTCTTAAAGAAAATGAAAATACACATCACACGGCAGTGCCAACAGTCTCTGCCGCCCTGCGCCCAGGTTTCTTTGCCCGCCACGGTCCCTTACCATAACTTGTTTACCTGCGCGCTTTACTTTCCTAATAATACACTATTTTCTGTTATTTTAAAAGAGAAAAATTAGAATTTTCTCTTTTTTGTTTAAAAACGACAGCGGCAGCAGTATTTCAATGACAATACTGCTGCCGCTGTCGGCGCGTTATGCCGCGGACGCCTGATTACAGAAAGGAATCTCCGTCACTGATTTTCTGGATCAGCTGACGCATCTCCTCCTTGCTTTTGACGTTTTTGCTCTCCGCCAGAATCTTTTCTTTCTCGTACTCTGTCAGATTGCCGTAATTGTTGATTGCCTGCTCGTCCATGGCCATCCCGAACGCAAGCCCGAGCGGCAGCCCGCCGCCCTGTAAACCGTCTGTATAGTCCATAATCACACCTCATATCTTTCCTGACATGCCGCTGAAAACATTGTTCTTTTCCCGTTTCGTAAAACCTGTTCTGTGCGGGTTTTACTGTTTTAGCATCCCCGATATGTGGAGTTTTTATGTGGCGGCCGCCGACAGACACATATTCCATTTTTTTCTATATTTATCCGAAAAACTATGTTATAATCAAGACAGTTGTACAGCCCGGATGGGTATTGTGTCAAAACAACCACTATTCACAACGGGCTCCCGAAGGCTGTCTGTGCCTGATACTGCGGGAGTCTGTCTAAAATCAAGGAGGGAAAGATATGGGAAGATTAGACGGAAAGGTCGCTGTAATCACAGGGGGAAACTCTGGAATCGGCGCCTGCACAGCAGAGCTTTTTGCAAAGGAGGGCGCCAAGGTTGTCATCTCTGCGCGGCGCGTAGAACAACTTGAGGCGGTCGCTGAAAAAATCAGGACAGCCGGCGGGGAAGCCCTGGCAGTGCCCTGCGATATCTCTGACAAAGCGCAGTGCAGTGCTGTCATCACAAAGGCGGTCGAGACCTTTGGCACGGTCGATATACTGGTGAACAATGCCGGCGTGGTGGACAGCGGCATTGAGGCGATTGAGAAGGTGACGGACCAGACGATCGACACGCTCATAGATATCAACACAAAAGGAACGCTCTACATGACGCGGGAGGCCGCCAAAGTCATGGTCGAAAAGAAAGCCGGCTCCATCGTAAATGTCTCAAGTGTGGCAGGGTACACAGGCGGCGGCGGTGTCGCTTATGTGGCAAGCAAGGCAGCCGTGATCGGCATGACGAAGAACATTGCCATGCGCTGTGCGAACGTCAATGTGCGCTGCAACGCGCTGTGCCCTGGAAGTGTTGTCACACCGATGACCATGGGCATGAAAAAGGAAAATCTTGACCCGGATATGATGGGCGCGATGGCAAAACACGCCGACCTGTCGCTCCCGGTGTGTATGCCAGAGGAAGTTGCCAACGCGATCCTGTTCCTCGCAGGCGACGAGTCCTCCGCCATCACCGGACAGATCATTGTCATTGACCACGGCGCAGACCTGTAAAAAAGTGGACTGCCAGGACAAGAGAGCCCTCAACAAAGCTCTCTTGCCCGCTTTCTCCTTTTTTATGCCATTCCATATAAAGAGTCCGCCATCGCCGTGACCTTTTCGTCACAAAATATTAGAAAAATTTTTTTAAATTTTTCCTGTTTCCACTTGCCTACTGCTCAAAAGTATGATATCATATCTTTTGTCGTTATGACATACATGATTGGAAACGCCGGTGTGGCGGAATGGCAGACGCAGCAGACTCAAAATCTGCCGGGGGCAACCTCGTGCCGGTTCAAGTCCGGCCACCGGCATTCCAAAAGACAGCATTTGAAAATTTTTTCAAGTGCTGTTTTTTGTTGAAGAAATTTAGATAGTGACATTCGTGAAAAGTATTGAGAAACAAATTCAGGTTTGAACGCGTTTGGAAATATGTGTCCGACACGCTCCCATCGCACCTCTGGAATAATAGCAAAAAGACCGGGCATCTGACCATATCAGTCAATCCCGGTCTTTTGCACGGAACAGAAAAACAGTCTACCCCGCCTGAACTTAATGATGAAACAGTCTGATCCCCGTAAAGCACATTGCAATATCGTACTTGTTGCAGGTTTCAATCACATTGTCATCCCGGATGGAGCCGCCCGGCTGTGCGATATACTTAACGCCGCTCCTGTGCGCGCGCTCCACATTGTCGCCAAACGGGAAGAACGCGTCGGAGCCCAGCGCTACATCCGTCATCTGGTCAAGCCATGCGCGCTTCTCCTCCCTCGTGAGCACGTCCGGCTTTTCCGTGAAGAAATTCTCCCAGGTGCCGTCTGCGAGCACATCCATATAATCATCGCTCATGTACACGTCAATCGTGTTGTCCCTGTCCGCGCGCCCGATTTTCTCCTTAAACGGCAGATTCAGCACCTTTGGATTCTGACGCAGATACCAGTTGTCCGCCTTGCTGCCCGCAAGCCTCGTACAGTGAATGCGCGACTGCTGCCCCGCGCCGATACCGATTGCCTGTCCGCCCTTCACGTAGCAAACAGAGTTGGACTGTGTGTACTTCAAGGTAATCATGGCGATCGCGAGGTCAATTTTTGCCTGCTCGGGAATTTCCTTGTTTTTTGTCACGACATCTGCAAACAGCGCGTCATCAATCACAAGCTCATTCCTGCCCTGCTCGAAGGTAATGCCGTAGACATCCTTCGTCTCCACAGGAGCTGGCACATACTTCGGATCAATCTGAATCACCGCATAGTTTCCCTTCTTCTTCGCCTTCAGGATCTCAAGCGCCTCCGGCTCATATCCGGGCGCAATGATCCCGTCTGAAACTTCCCTCTTGATTAAATTTGCCGTATCGGCATCACACACATCTGACAGCGCGATAAAATCACCGAACGACGACATTCTGTCCGCGCCGCGCGCCCTTGCGTACGCGCTCGCAAGCGGCGACAGCTCGCCCATATCGTCCACCCAGTAGATCTTTCTCTCAATCTCATTCAACGGCAGTCCAACCGCCGCACCCGCCGGCGAAACATGCTTGAAAGAAGTCGCCGCCGGAAGCCCTGTCGCCTTTTTCAGCTCCTTCACAAGCTGCCAGCCGTTGAGCGCGTCAAGGAAATTGATGTACCCCGGCTTTCCGTTCAACACCACTATCGGAAGCTCTCCCTCTCTCGCATAGATTTTAGACGGCTTCTGGTTTGGATTACAGCCATATTTTAATTCCAGTTCTTTCATAGATTTCCTACTCCTTTATTATGAGACTTACGTTTCCGCTTCAACAGTGCCTGTTATCTGACATTCTCTGTACTAAACATTTTTATTGTAGATTTTTGACGCATAGCTGCCTGTCTCGATGTCAATAAAACGGATAAAAAGAGAAACCTTGTTGTCATCGTTGAGGCTGTTCCAGACCATATCCCCAAACGCGGTCATATCGTCTGGTATCTCCACAAGCTTTGGCTCTCCCTCAAAGCTTGGCAGCGGATTCCCGTCCTCCATGTACGTGTGAATGAAATGCCCCTCTCCCGCCGCCGGATTGCTGTACGCAAAGGTGTAGCGGTTACATGCATCCGGGTTTCCGTCGCTGCTCTTCAAAATGGACATTGCATAGTTGTAACTGCCGTTCTCAATGTGGAGAATCCCGGAAATGCGCGGTGTGTAGTTGGGTGCGTCCGGCTCAAACTCCCGCGTTCTGAGCGCCTGCTCAAACGTCTGCTGTTTGTCCATCAGCTCATAGATCGTGTCGGTCTGATCTCCGTTTGTCACAATCGTCTTGTTGCCGAGCACGCGCACAGGCGCGTAGATAATCAGGCTGGGGTCGCTCAGTTTCGAAGGGTCAAACGCCTGCGTGCGGATACCTTCCCCGTCTTCCACAAACACGCGGTTTCTGCTGTTTTCGCTTCTGCCCATGATAAAGTAAGCGATCGCAGCCTTCTTTCCATCCTTTGTCTTACCAATGACAATCCCTCTGCCAGGGTAAGCGTTGCCTTTGAGCTCCTGCTCCAATGATAGCATCTTCATCTCTCATCCTCCTATATGTAATGTCTGTGTGCGTCCCGGCACCCGTCAGCTTTTGCTGCATAAAAAAACCGTCTGGACGCACGAACTTCATGCTGCCCAGGCGGTCGGCTTCTCAACTATCATACACTCCCTGTAGGTCCTCCTACTTCGCACTGTACCCACAGCACCTTTTCCGCCAGTCGTGTACCTGTTTTTATCATATCTGATTCCGATGCTTTTGGCAAGAAAAATTTTGGAAATTTTATCCGAACTCACATTCTATTACAGGACATGCAAATCAACAAACGCAAGCGTAAGTTCACCGCCGCAAAGCCTGCGCACAAAAAAGATAGCGGTCAGATCGCTCCCCTTTCCATTGAGCGGAACATTTCCATAATGAATCACCGCGATATCATCCCTTCCCATCCACTCATAATCGGAGGAAATATCAATCCCTGTAATAATTTCCTCTTTGTCAGGACAGTCCAGAAGGGAGGTCACTTTGTAGTCTGCAGATCCAAATTCCTCCGCGGCCTCCTCTCTTGTATAGCCCGGGCACCCATAACCGTATACCGCTGATTCCAGCAGTTTTGGCGTCCATTTCAGCTCTGCATTTTCATCCGTCAGAAACAGTTCAAGGGCTTCCCGGTATCGTTCCTGCGCCAGAAATTCTGTCCACTCAATCAACAGCTCTATCAGTTCCACGTCGCCAGCGTCAGCCGGCAGTGTCCGCAAGCCCGGTTTTGCCATATGTTCCTCTGGAATCCTATACGCGAGGAGCACCTGCCGCACACGCTTTCTTTGTTCATACTGCCTTCTGCTCTCCTCCTCTTCCTGTTTACGCCTCTGTTCTAACTCTTCATAGTACAGCTTTCTCTCCCTGTCTGCCCCCTCCTCGTAGAGGGTGCAATGCCGGAAGGCAACAGCCCGCTTTTTCAGATACCGCTCCGCCCCTTTCTGGCATTTTACCATATATGTATCAGGGCCAAACGAACTTGGCACGCAGTTTAGAAACGTAAAATCCCCGCTGCCGATTATCTGTCTGACCTCCTTTGAATGCAGATTCCACCAATTCTGCCAGGTCGCTGTGTCAATCCGGCATTCCGCCAGACGTATCAGATACTCTGTCAACTCCTGTTCGAGACACATCCTGTTTCCCTCCCTTATTTTGAAAAAATTCCTTTTCGATTATTAAAGTACCGAACGATTCTCCCGCATCACCCGGCAGGGATTCCCGTATGCTATGGTGTTATCCGGCACATCCTTGGTAACTACGCTTCCCGCTCCGATTACGACATTGTCCCCTATTGTGACGCCCGGAAGGATGATGACTCCGCCGCCAATCCACACATGGCTGCCAATGGTGACAGGCGCTGTCTGCGTCTTGCAGAATGCAAACGAACCGTCCCCTTTGGGCGCGCCAAAACGCTCCCGCGCATTGGTCGGATGAAAGGCAGTATAGATCTGTACATTGGGGGCAATGAGCGCATTGTCCCCTATTCGGATAACATTGTCATCCAAAAAAGTACAGTTCATGTTGACCTCACAGTTGTCTCCAAAATAAATATTGTTGCCGTAATCGACAAAAAACGGCGCAGTTATCCAGAGGTTTTTGCCCTTTGCTCCCAACAGCGCATCCAGAATCTTCTCTTTCTGTTCCGTGTCTTCGGAGTCAGTGCTGTTGTAGGCTCTCACCAAATCCTTTGCCTTGTGCCACTGCCGCAACAATTCCGGGTCCCCACAGTCATAAAGCTGCCCCGCCAGCATTTTTTCCCGCTCTGTCATCGTGTTTTCCTCTCCGCACACTGTTTTGTCTCAACCTGCCGTTTCATCCAACAGGCACTTTTGCCTCCCGCAACTCTCCAACTCGAAAGTCACCGCTCTGACCGCAGCAGCGCATAATAACATGCGTCACATATTCCCTGATTATTCCGGTCAGAGCTGCGCAGTGTCCCTTCATAGTGCATACCGCACTTTTTCATGACATTTCCCGAATTGAGATTTCTCGGATCGTGTCTTGCCTCAATCCGGTTTGCGGCGACCACATCAAAGAAAAAGTCCATCACTGCCTTTAGCGCTTCCGGCGTGATTCCCTGATGCCACCAGCTTCTGCCAATACAGTAGCCGATATGTACCATGGAAATCTCATCTTTCACAATTACCGCGGAAATACTGCCAATCGGTTCACCCCCGTTGTCCTTGGGCACAATCGCCCACTGATAATACCGCTCGTCAGCATAGGAGTTCACCCATTCATCAATCAGACGCTGGCTTACTTCCTGGCTCGGGTGTGTCGGCCATGTCAGATATTTGGTGACTTCGGCGTCCGACGCCCAGTTCTGATACATTGCAGCGGCGTCCTGCGCCTCAAACCTTCTCAAAATCAGTCTGTCCGTCTCCAGCCGCTGCGTTCCGCAATGTTTCATAATTCATTTTCCCCCTGTTTTCTTAAAAAATATTGACTCTGTGTTCTCTTTTAACTGCTGCAAAATCGTCTCGTACAGCTGCGCCCAGTCCGGCAGGTCGCTGTTCCTGAACTCGGCGATAACCTGCTGTATCTGTTTTAGCAACGCTTCTCTTTCGATTGTGATGCAGTAGTTGTCACACGCATAAAAATCATTTTCCAGCCACTCGTAAAGCGCGTAAGCCTGCCCGTCTGCATTGATCCCCCACTGATAGACTTCCACTGGACCGAAACATGCTTTTGAGATGAGAACAATCGTTCCGTCCTTATCTGGAATCAGATCCGGTTCGCGGTACAGCCATTGTTTCACATACACTGTGCTGTTCTTCATGTGCCTGCTCCTGCTCCTTTCTGTACAATTCCCCAAAATAATGATTATTTTGCAACAACTCTGCAAAAGTTCCATCGCCGACAATCTTTCCATCCCGAAATACATAGATCCTGTCAAAATCGCAGACGGTGGACAGGCGGTGGGCAATCGCAATCACAGTGGCATTGTGCACCTGCGCCATAACATTTTTCATGACATCGCGCTCCGTCACATTGTCGAGCGCGGATGTCGCCTCGTCGAGAACCACTATCTCAGCGCGGTCAAACCACAGTCTCGCCAGTGCCAACCGCTGCTTTTCGCCGCCGGACAGGCAGGCTCCCCTCTCGCCGATTCTTGTGTCAAGCCCGTCCTCGAGGGTTTCCAGCAGGGGCAGCAGCAAGGTGCCCTCAAGACTTTTGTAAAGCTCAGCGTCCGCAGCCTCTCTGTCAAAGACCAGATTTTCCCTGATTGTGCCGTCAAACACAGGCGTGTCCTGCGACAGATAGGACACCTTTTCATACAGCGATTCCAGGGAGAACGATTTTAGCGGCCTGTCGTCAAACAGAATTTCACCCGACTCATACTTGAGAAGCCCGATTATTATTTTTGCGAGCGTCGATTTTCCGGATCCCGACTCGCCGACAAACGCCACCTTTTCTCCCTTTCGAATTGTCAGGTTCAGTTGATCGAGCACTTTTTTGTGTTCACCGGAATCGCTCTTGTATGTAAATGTTAAATTTTTCACACAAATCCCGCCTGCGAGGGTATCAAACGCAGCGCCTTCTTGAAGCTGCGCATCCTCCTTCAAATCCAGCAGCCCTGAAAAGCGCTGCCACGCTGTCCTGTTGAGTTTGTACTGAATATAAATGACGTTAAATATGGCGATGGGCGTGTAGGCGTTGTCAATCAATGTGATTAGCGCGACCACCGCACCGACGGACAGATGGCTGTTCTTCCACGCATAAGTCAGTATCCCGATATCCAGGCAGGCGACCAGAAGCGCAAATATGGTGAAAAAGGCTTCGTGTATCATGGTCATCTTTACTTTTGATGCCACGATGATCCGCTTGGCTCTCACCGCCTTTTTTACCTCGTTGGGAAACTGGTGGCGCAGGCGAAACACGGGCATTTCCATGAACCCGCGGACGAGAAAGTGATTGAGCTGTTCCTCGTTGGTCAGTATCTTTTCCTTTATCTGGTACAGTCCTCTGAGCAGCAGATTGGTCACGATAAAGACAACGACATATCCCGCCAGCAGAAAACACGTGATATTTTTATCTATTTTCCAGATAAAATACAGGCTGAACAGGATTGTCGGAAGCAGATTTCTGACCACGCAGAACCAGAAGTCATAGAGCACTCCCTTTCCCGCATTGGCGCCGCTCTCTATCTGCTGTACCAGTTTTCCGGTTCCCAGCTTCTGATACGCAGCATAATCCATTCTGCCTATCTTCTGCAATGCCAGCACTTTGAAATCCAGATAAATCTCATTTCCCAGCTTCGCCGCCGGGTACTCATCCACATAGTTCATCCCAAAATGCACTATCAGGACAGCACCGTACAGCAGGATTCCATAAACAGTGATTGTCCGGTCAGTCAGCCCGTCCACAATCTTCTGAAAATAATCGGCCTTGTAGTTTGCCATAAACGCATTGAATAATCCGATGCACAGATATCCAATGACCCATACTCTGTTTTTTCTTACAATTTCTTTCATGTAGCGCATACCTGTACTCCTCTGCTGTTTTCAATATCCCTTATCCGGGCTTAGGAAGATACCGCCTCCCCAATTTTTGTTCTGAACGTCCTGCTAAAACAGTTGCGGCAGTCTCCATCCG
>CAMWOK010000103.1 GCA_947175845.1 uncultured Lachnospiraceae bacterium
TTTTTCCAATGATGTAAAGTATTGTTACAATCCGGATGGAGTACTAGAGCGTGTTCGAAAAATGCTTTCTGTCAGATGTGCGGCACAGTTTGTGGGAGATTTGTGCCAAATGAAGGAGGCGTAGCGGGCTACGTTGACTGAATTTGACGCAAATATCGCGCAAAATGGTAAATACGACGCTATGGCGTCGTTATACAGATGGCGGGAATGATTTTTCAAACACGCACTAGCATTTGCCGAAATATATCTGTCTGGCTGAAAATAATGGGATTCGGAGAACGGCTTTTACTGCGTAGTATCTATTTTTTGTTGACATATATAGATTCTCGATATATAATCAGATCATCATATATAGATTACCTATATATAATCGCACCGGATAGCAGCAAAACAGGATCTTGGTTCACTGCGTTCGGATATACATGTAAAGTTTGCATAGAAATCGGGGGCTGCATCTGCAGCTTCCGGGAAAGGCAGGGAGTTTTATGGCGGTTGAAAAGTCGTTAATTTCGGGGAGCACTTCCATGCTGGTTCTGCGTCTTCTTGAGGACAGGGACCTGTATGGATACGAGATGATTGAGACATTGGAGGCAAAGTCAAACAATGTGTTTACGCTCAAGGCGGGGACGCTCTATCCGCTGCTGCACACGCTGGAGGAGAAAAAATACCTGACTTCGTACGAGAGCGAGGTCAACGGGAAGATGCGCAGGTATTACAGCATCACAAAAGGCGGCAGGAAGTATCTGAAGTCTAAAATGGAGGAGTGGCAAATGTATCAGACGGCTGTTTTGAGCGTGCTGAACATGGCATAGCGTGTGTTTTCACACCATTATTATGGAAGGGAGAATCAGTAAAATGGAGGAGTTTATCAGAGTGTTGACAGAACAGATGCGCTGTGTCAAGGCGCGCGGCAGCGTTGCGCAGGAGCTTGCGGACCACATCGCGGACCAGGCGCAGGCGTATGAACGGTCCGGCGTGGATCGCGATCAGGCGATCGCGCGGGCGGTGCGCGAAATGGGGGACCCGGTGGAGATTGGCGTCGCCATGGATCGGATCCACCGCCCGCAGGCTGACTGGAAGATGCTTGTGCTCACGTTTGTGCTGGGCATTGCAGGCGTTCTGTGCATGGTGCCGGTCTATGGGAGCGCGCGCATCATACCCGGGCAGATTCTTATGATGCTGGCAGGCTTTGTGGTTACTATAGCAGTGTATTTTGTGGATTACAGCGTTCTCGGGCGCATTGGCGCAGCAGCATATCCTGTCCTGACAGTTTTTCTGTGGATAGGGAAGACCTGGCTTTTTCCTGTGGTAAATGGACGCGTGCAGCAGATGACGATCCTGGCGTATCTGTACATTCCGATATTTGCGGGCATCTTGTATCAATTGCGCAGGAAAGGGTTTCGGGCTGTGCTTGCGGGCATTGGGGTGATTGGCGCGACGTTTTTTTTCGTGGGACAGTTCGCCGCTGTGGCTGGCACGACGGTCAACCTCTTTCTGATAATGACGCTCATGCTTGCCGCGGCGGCCGCAAAGGGGATGTTTGGCGAAAGAAGAAAACTGTGGACAGCAGTCGCCGCGGCAGTGGGGATTTTTCCGCTTCTTGCGGGGATTGGGTATGTCTGTCTCAGTGACGGATTCCGGGCGCACAGGCTCAAGGCGTTCTTCTTCCGCGATCAGTATCAGGACGCAGAAGGGTTTTATTATGTCATGATCCGCGATATTTTAAACGGTTCTAGGCTGTTTGGGAGGGGGAGCAGCATGTACATCGGGGAAGATACTGTGCTGATGTTTTCGGAAGGAGGGCTGATGCCGACCGGAATTATCTATTTCTATGGAACTGCCGCTGGAATCCTGCTGGCCGGTATGCTGGCGGTATTTGTCCTGCGCGCGCTCAGGATTGTGCGCGGACAGAAGAACCAGCTCGGCTTTCTGGTATCCATGGCATGTTTTCTGGTGCTTCTCGTAAACTGTGCCGAGGGGATTCTGGTGGGAGTGGGACTCTTTCCGGTCACGACGACCGTCATGCCGTTTCTGATGCGCGGGGGAAGCGCCACACTGGTTTACGCGGTGATCATCGGGCTGCTGCTCAGTGTTCACCGGTATGAGCGGGTGTACACGCGGGAACCGTATGCGCCGCAGCCGCACGTTCGCATCAGCGTGAAGACTGAGCGCAGATAAGCGCGTTGTTCGCAGAGGCATTTTCCGTCCCGGCAGCAGATGAAGTTCAGCCTTTTAAAAAGAGGACAGATATGGTAAGATAAATAGGACGGAATGAGATTTGGCATATTCGGATAAAAATATATGTTTTGGATTGGCTGTAAAAGGGAAAGGGCAATGCGATGAATGAGAAAAAAGCGGTTGAAATTATGACAAAGTGGCTCAGCCACCCGAATGAGCTTGCAAAGGAGCCGGCACAGATCCGGGCGGCGGGCAGCTTTTCTTACGATGGGAACGACTATGTGATACTCAGGTTCCAGCCGGAGCGGTCAGGGCAGTGGCAGGTCGGCGTGGTCGGGTTTGACGAGGCGGGCGAGGAGTGCGGTCACACCTTCAGCGAGTACGAGGAGTACGACGAGGCCACGGCAAAAGAGCGCTGCATCGCCATGATTGACGAGCTGAAAGAGTACTGGAAGTCACGCTTACAGGCGGATTTGGAGCGGATGGGGATAACGGAGGAAGAGTACAATAACATGAGCAGCGAGGAGTTCCAGCAAAAGTGGAGCGAGGCGGAAAAGCAGGAAGCCATGCGCATAGGCTGTGTGCTGCTCGAGGATGCCGGCATTGATTTTGACGCGCTCAGCGGTGCGCTGCAAAAAGCGTTTCACGTCACTGCGGAAAACGCCACGCGCGACGACGGTATGCTGGTGTTTGAGCAGGGGCCAAACATGATTGCGGTGTCCCTGATGGAGGCGCCCGTCCGCGACGGTGAAGCACAGTTCTATGCGCAGGCCAATTACCTGTGGGACAAGGCGGTCGATGCGGCAAAAAGGCATCGGGCGCATCTGCTCGTCATGGCCAGAAACGCCGAGGGGAACGCGATCGAGACGGCCTGCTATTTTGCGGACACTGTAAATATCTGCTGCAAAGAGACCGGCGCGCTTGGCATTTACACGACGGGGAATGTGTACGAGCCTGCTTTTTACGACCAGTGGACCCAGACACTCAGGGAGCACAAGCTGCCGATTCCAATCTGGATTTACCTGGGGCTTGTGCAGGACGAGCATGGAAACAACGGCTACACCTACGGGATGACCGCATTTGGCAGGCCAGAGATTGAGATTGTCGCAAGCAGCCGCAGTCTGCAGGAAATCTATGATTTTATGCACAATGTCTGCGCGTGGCTCCTCGCGGAGAGAATGTATTTTCGTGATGGTGAGACACTCACCTTTGCTCCGGGCCAGAAACTGACGGTCACAAAGTCCAAGGCAGTCTTTGTCGAGGGGGAGAGTTTTAAGATTGCGTATTAATTTTATGGAAGCAGACTGCACAAAGGAGGTCAGCGATGGAGAGGCAGAGGGAGACGGACTGGCGCGGCTGCGGCTTGACGCTGGCAATTCTCGCAGTGAATATTATTGCATATATTGTATGTACACAGACGGGGGAAGTGGTGTATAATATTGGGAGTATGAACGCCGGGAAGATTTTGGATGAAAAACAGTACTATCGGTTTGTGACCTGCATCTTTCTGCACGCGGATATTGACCATATCGTCAGCAATATGATTTATCTGGCCGGACTGGGGCAGATGATTGAGCCGCTGATCGGACATATCCGGTTTGGGATGCTGTATCTGCTCTCAGGGCTATGCGGAAGTGTATTTTCTTTCCTGTTCTCCGTTTTGTCGGGGGATATGTACGACGCGGTCGGCGCAAGCGGGGCGATATTTGGTCTGATCGGTGCGCTGTTTATCCTTGTCGCGGCCCGGGATATGAGGCGCAGATCGCGTGTGCAGCGCGGATGTCAGGATGGAATGCCAGGTGAAAGCGGCGGTGAGCCAGCCAGCCCATATGAGCGTATCTCTGTGGGAAAGCTGGTTTTTGTCGTCGCCTATATGATTTATTCCGGTGCGCGGTCGGCGCGGGTTGACAATGCAGCGCATGTGGGAGGACTGGTGTGTGGTCTGCTGGTCATGGCTGTCATGAATTTAGTGAAAACAGGAGGATATAGAGGGTGAAGATTAACATTTATTATGGGAGCAGAGGGCTGATCGGAGATCCGACTTTGTATGTGTTAAACAAGATACAGGAGGTGCTGCGCGAACTCAATGTCAATGTGGAGCGCTATGATCTGTACGAGTTTAAGAGCAATATTATCACGCTGCCCCAGACACTCAAGGACACGGATGGCATTATCCTGGCGACGACGGTGGAGTGGTACGGCATTGGCGGATATATGCAGCAGTTTCTCGACTCCTGCTGGCTGTATGGTGACAAGGAAAAAATAGCAAATATCTACATGTGCCCTGTTGTGATGGCGACGACCTACGGGGAGCACGAGGCCGTCAAATGTCTCACGGAGGCGTGGGAGATTCTCGGAGGCCGCCCCATTACAGGAATCTGCGGATATGTGGCGGATGTGTCTGAGCTGGAACAGAACGCAGGCTACGCCCGTGTGATCGAGAAGCGCACGGAGGACATGTACCGATCCATCAATCAGAAGATGCCAGTCTTCCCCAACAGCAACCAGGCAGTGAAACAGAAGATCACCTTCACGCAGAGTCTGAATCTGACGCCGCAGGAGGCGGAACAGCTCTCGGAGCTTGCCAGCGATGATCTCTACGTGCAGAAGCAGAAGGAGGACATTCAGGAGCTTGCCAGCATGTTCAAGGATCTGATGAATGTGAAGGAGCCAGACAGCACATTGTTTCTTCAGGATTTCAAAGAGCACTTTTACCCGCAGGCAGGCTTTAGGGCAGTCTACAAATTCAACATGCCGGACACGCGGCTGCCGATGATTGTCAGGGTGAACCACACGGAGATGGAGTGCTACTACGGGGACACGGACACCTTTGACGTGGAGATGCAGGTTCCGTCCAAAGTCATGAAAGAGATTACCGAGGGGCGCATGACGTTCCAGAAGGCGTTTATGTCCGGGGACATGAAAATGAAAGGTGACTTCAAGGTGCTGCGGACGCTGGATCTGCTGTTTGTATTTACGACACAAAAAGCTTAGGAGGACAAGAGGAATATGAGAGACGAGAACTGTATTTTCTGTAAGATTGCCAGCGGGGAGATCCCGTCGCGGACACTCTACGAAGATGAGGAATTTCGGGTGATTCTGGATCTGAATCCCGCCACGAGGGGACATGCATTGATTCTCCCCAAAGAACATTACAGGAATCTGTACGAGATTGACGACAGCATGGCATCTAAGGTGCTGCCGCTCGCAAGGAGGATGGCTGTGACCATGACAAAAAAGCTTCACTGCGATGGATTCAATGTCATTCAGAACAACAATGAGGTCGCGGGGCAGACCGTTTTTCACTTTCATGTACACCTGATACCGCGCTACAAGGATGACGGCCACAGTCTTGTGATGCGGCCGTGCGGCATGACGGCGGAGGCGCTTGACACCGTGCGGGACGAGATTGCAGGAGAATGACAGCACCATAGAGCCAGCAGAGAAACAGGGGCATCACAGGGATGCTCCTATTTTTTCTGATTCACCGTCTCCTCGATCAGGGCGGTGATGGTTTCGATGGAGTCCTTGATCTGACTGTTCTGCATCGCGTCAACGTAGGTCTGTCTCGTAAAGTACAGTTCGTGGACTTTTTCTGTCAGGGTCACAGCGGTGAGGTAATCCTCGTCGGCGACCATGGAGAAGCCCTGCGCTTCAAAACTCTTTGCGTTGAGGATCTGGTCGCCGCGGCTTGCGTGGGCGGGCAGCGGGATCAGCAGATTTGGCTTGCGCAGGGTGAGCAATTCGCAGATGGCATTGGCGCCGGCGCGCGATATGACGATATCGGCCATCGCAAACAGATTTTTGAGGTCGTCTTTTACAAACTCAAACTGTTTGTAATCCTTGGTGTTGAGCAGCAGATTGTCAATCTTGTCCTTGCCGCAGATATGCACAATCTGAAAATCCTCAAGCAGCCTGGGCAGCGCCTCCCGCACCAGCTTGTTGACCTCCGCGGCGCCAAGGCTGCCGCCCACGACCATAATCACAGGTTTTGCGTCGGTAAAGCCGCACATTTCCAGACCTTTTTCCCGGCTTCCCTTTGTGAGTTCGTTCCGGATCGGGGAACCTGTGAGGATCGCCTTCTCGGGGGGCAGATTCTGGAGCGTCTCTGGAAAATTGCAGCAGATCTTCTGGGCGACGGGAATGCACATGCTGTTGGCAAGCCCCGGGGTCATATCCGACTCGTGAATGATACACGGGATTTTCAGCATGGCGGCGGCGCGCACGACAGGCACGCTCACAAAACCGCCCTTGCTGAACACCAGATCGGGCCTGAGCGTCTTGAGTATTTTCCTGGCCTCGGCAAAGCCCTTGAGCACGCGGAAAGGGTCGCTGAAATTCCGGATGTCAAAGTATCTTCTGAGTTTTCCTGTCGAGATCCCGTAATATGGAATGCGGTAGTCCTCGATCAGCTTTTTTTCAATTCCTTCGTAGGAGCCGATGTAGTGAATGTCGTAGCCCATGCTTTTAAGCCTGGGAAAAAGAGCGATATTGGGAGTCACATGACCGGCAGAACCGCCACCGGTAAAGACGATGCGTTTCATATCTAAAGCCTCCGATTTCCTGATTTATGATAAAGACCTATGAAATAGTATATTCGTCTGCCTTGAACTTTTCCAGTGCGCACGCCAGCTGGTCGGGGCAGGATGTGTTTTTGTGTCCGCATTTGATTCCCTTGAGCTTTGTGATGGCATCGTCGACCTTCATCCCGGAAACCAGGGCTGCAATTCCTTTTAAATTGCCGTTGCAGCCGCCGGTGAAGGCCACTGACGTTATGACGTCTCCCTCGACCTCGAAATCGATCATCTGGGAGCAGGTTCCACTTGTTTTGTATTGCATAAATTACACCTCACCTTTCTTACGTGTGTACGTCAATTTGTATATTAGTATTATTTTACCAATCCCGCGAAGTGAAGTCAACTAACTTTTGCCAGTAAAAAAGCATAAGCCTGTCTTTGTGGACATACATTAGAAGTATGAGCGGAGTGGAGGAGGCGGCGCATGCAGTTTTTTTATATTGATTATATGAACAATGGGAAGAAGGAGCGCAATATCGGGTTTCTTCGGGTGGAGAATGACGGCATCAGCGTTGGGCTCAGGGGGGTACCGATGCAGTGCGGGGATCGCTGCCGCGTGTATGCTGTCAACATGTATGACGAGATGATTCTGCTGGGGGAGGTGTCCGTCCGATCCGGGTACGGCATGGAGAAGCTTCGGTGGAACGACAAGGTGGATTTTGCGCGGTGTATGCGGGTCGAGATCCCGCTCTACGGCACCCGCAGGGGCGTCTGTGTGCTCCGGGACGACTACCCGGCATCGGACATCCCGGCTGAGACGGCGGTGCACAGTGAGATTCATGTGGCAAAGCGCGCGGACAGGGAGGAGACAGAGGATCTCTGCGAGGAAATCCATGAGGACAAATGGCAGCAGCTGTGCAGGCTCTATCCCGAGATTCACATCTGTCCCGAGGCGCAGAGTATCCTGATACGGCCCAGGGACGCAGTGATACTGTCTGCCGGATACCATGAGCTGGCGACAAACTCGTTTGTTCTGCACGCGTACTACAACTACAGACAGCTTCTGCTGTTCCGCTATGCACAGAAAGGTGTCCAGTATTATCTGGGTGTCCCCGGAGTGTACTATGAGCGCGAGCAGCGAATCGCACAGATGTTTGGCTTCGAGGGATTTGAGAACGGTGAGGCGCGTATGCAGCAGGATGCGGACAATAAGCTGTACAAAGGGTGCTTTGGATACTATATGAAGCGCGTGGAAATCTGAATCAGAAATGCTCTGCGCAGGGCAGCGGCAAAACCGCTGCTTTAGTCGATCCCGCGCAGGGCAGTGTTGGGGATATAGGGTCTGCAGATCGCGGCAAACGACTGTAGCGTTGCGGCTGAATGCGCGTGAAGGCCAGGCTGCAGCACGCCGCTGCTGTCTGTATAGGACTGCAGAAAATAGGCGTCAGCGCCGGCAATCCACTTTGCGATCGCGCGCATGTCCGCCTCGTTGTGCAGCTCTGCGACGACGGTTGTGCGAAATTCGTAAGGAATCCGCTGCTGGCGCATCAGAAGCTGCACAGAAGCGGTGACGGCATCCATATAAGAAGCGGCGCTGTCCCTGGAAAAGCCTGCGGTGGCGGCGTACTTTTCAGGCGCATTTTTTATGTCCATGGCACAGTAGTCGATAAGCCCTTCCCGGATCAGGTGCTGCAGCATGTCCGGGCGGGTTCCGTTGGTGTCGAGTTTGACCAGATATCCAAGTGCCCGGATGCGCGCGGCCAGCGCGGGAAGATCCGGGTGCAGTGTGGGCTCCCCGCCTGTGATGCAGACTCCGGTGAGCACCTTGCGCCGCCGCTCTAAAAACTCGAACAGCGCCGCGTCCTCAAGCGGTGTGAGGGAGGCATGATTGACAGCGATGTCCCCATTGTGACAGTACGGACAGCAAAAGTTGCATCCCCCCGTGAACAGCGCCGCCGCAACATGGCCCGGATAATCTAACAATGTTGTTTTGGTCAGCCCAAGAATCAGCATGGGAAGTCCTCCTGGTGTGATATTTTTGTAACAGTTCAGCCATGCAAAATTGGATATGCAAAATGCTGTTGGGAGCT
>CAMWOK010000104.1 GCA_947175845.1 uncultured Lachnospiraceae bacterium
TATTTCAGCTGATTGACTTTCTGCGCGGCGAACGGCTTGGGTTTTTCAGAAAGTTTAATTTCCTGATGGGAATTGTGCTCGTGCTGCTGGGCATATGGATCTGTACCCAGCCGCGCATTGTGCTGTCAATTGTACCGGTGGTGGTTGGTATCCTCGTGCTGGTTCACGGCCTGATGGACATCCAGTACACGCTTGACATCAAAAAAACCGGAAACTCCAAGTGGTGGATTGCGCTGATTGCAGCGATACTCACTTTTGCCGCCGGGCTTCTTCTGGTGCTTAATCCATTTACGGTATATGAAATCACGATGGTGTTAGTGGGAGTTGCCATGCTGTATGACGGAGGTTCCGATCTGGCGATTCTGCTGTTTTCCTATCTGGCACAGAAGGACACGGACAAGAGAGTGCGCGAATTTAAGGGAAATGAATAGGGGTATACCCAAGACGAAACGGCTTCCGATGTTCTACTCGGAAGCCGTTTCGCTGTCGCCTGCATCCTCATCGCCGCCCGACAGCCAGCGGTCAAGGATATGCTCGTCATTTGGGATCTCGTAGACTGTGACATTGTCATCCTCGGGGATGTCCTCGCCCATAAGAAGAAAGCCGATGTATTTGACTGCTTTCATGGAGTTGGAATAACACTGGTACGCCGCGTCCGCATAGTTGGCGTCAAAAGTTTCCGACTCGTATGCCGTGTGGTAGTACGAGACGGCAAGCGCCATATCCTCACTCGCGCGCTTTGCAAGCCCGGGGACGCTCTCGTACTGGTCAGGCGCCTGAATCAGGGAAAATTCTGCAAACTTCGCATTCATGTCATCCAGTATCACAAGAAGTTCGCCGGCAGATTCCTGCCGCGTGACGTCAAGGCTGTTTATCTGTTCATCCACCCCCTGTATGTAATCGTTAAAGCTTGAGACGGAAACGGAGAATGCGGCGAGTTCTTTCTCGTCCTCACTGGAATCTCCACAGCCGGACAGGGCGGCAGCGCCAAGCAGGGCAGCGGCAATATATTGAATTTTTTTACATTGATAGCATTTGTTCATTTTCTGTTTTCCTTTGCATTGTTTCGTGAGATAACGATTATACTTTACCATATCACAGGGCTAAAATCAATGTTTTCGGCCAAAACAAACCGAATCAGGGAAATTTATTTGAAATAATGGTTTACTTAACCTGCAGTTTTATGTATAATTAAATACTATAACAGTCCAGACATGCATATTGACTGGACAAGATAAATCAGTTTTGAAAGGATAAGAGTGAACATCATGATCGGTGCTGACGCAATCGTAAAATGTCTCGAGAATGAAGGTGTTACGACGGTGTATGGTTATCCCGGCGTAGCGATCTGTCCATTTTATAACAGTATTCTCGATTCAGAAATCAGGACAATATTAGTTAGAACAGAGCAGAATGCTGCACACGCAGCGAGCGGAGAAGCCCGAGTCACCAATAGAGTAGGAGTGTGCGCTGTCACGAGCGGCCCCGGCGCGACCAACCTGATCACAGGTATCGCCACGGCCTTTGCCGACAGTATTCCCATGGTCTGCATCTCCGGACAGGTAAAGAGCGAGCAGATTGGAAGCGATGTGTTCCAGGAGGCAGATATCACGGGCGCCGTGGAATCGTTTGTCAAGTACAGCTATCTCATCAAGAATGTGGAGGATATCCCGCGCACCTTCAAGGAAGCGTTCCATATCGCAAATTCCGGGCGCAAAGGTCCCGTTCTGATTGATGTTCCCATCGATATACAGAACGCAGTCATCAAAAATTTTAAATATCCCGAATCCGTGAATATACGCGCATATAAGCCGACCGTAAAGGGCAATATCGTGCAGATTAAAAAGGTGATCAAGGAGCTTGAGAAGGCAAAGCGGCCCATCATCTGCGCGGGCGGCGGCGTGCATCTGAGCGAGGCGGTTTCACAGCTGCGCGCCTTTGCAGAGCTGCACCGCATACCCGTAGTGTCTACCATGATGGGTATCGGTGTGATGCCCACGGAGGATCCTCTGTACTTTGGCATGGTTGGAAACAATGGAAAGGCGTACGCAAACCGCGCCATGAATGAGTCCGACCTCTTGATTATGGTCGGTGCGCGCGTGGCGGACCGGGCGATCAGCCAGCCGGATCTGATTATGACGAACAAGATTCTGGTACATATTGACGTGGATCCCGCAGAGATTGGAAAGAACGTGGGACCTTCGATCCCGCTTGTGGGAGACGCGAAACATATCTTTGAGGACATTGCAAAAGAGGAGTTCCACTGTGAGCATGAGGCGTGGATCCGCACGCTTGAGGGCTACCGTGAGACCATGGTGCACAAGCGCAATCCAAACCCCGCGTACGTGGATCCCGCAGCGTTTATCACAATGCTCTCCCAGGAGATGAAGGACGACGCGGTGTACGTTGCGGATGTCGGACAGAACCAGATCTGGAGCTGCAACTACCATATTGTCAGGAAGGGGCGGTTCCTCACATCGGGCGGAATGGGAACCATGGGGTATTCCATCCCGGCTGCCATGGGTGCAAAGCGCGGCGACCAGAGCAGGCAGGTTATCGCAGTCTGCGGCGACGGGTCCTTCCAGATGTCGATGATGGAGCTTGCGACCATCATGCAGCACGATATCCCGGTGAAGATTATCGTGCTCAAGAACAATTACCTTGGCATGGTGCGCGAGTTTCAGCACTACACCTACAAGGACAACTATTCTGTGGTCGATATCAAGGACGGCACGCCGAATCTCGAAAAGCTTGCAGGCGCGTATGATATCCCGTTTGTCAGGGTTGAAAATATGTCCCACGCGCAGGATAAAATACGCGAATTTCTGGCTGAGGACAAAACCATGCTCATGGAATGTCTCGTGGATCCCATGGATTTAGTAAAATAAGGAGGTTCCGTTTCATATGAAAAAAATATATTCCGTACAGGTGGAAAACAGGTCCGGTGTGCTCTGTAAGGTGTCCGGCCTGTTCTCGAGAAGATGCTTTAACATTGACAGCCTTGCCGTGGGCGAGACGGACGATCCGGCGATCTCGTGCATGACGATCGTCAGTTCCGGCAACCAGCGGACGATCGAGCAGATCGAGAAGCAGCTCAACAAGAAGATAGATGTCATCAAGGTAAAGACCTTCGACGAGAAGGACAGTATCAGCAGGGAGCTGATGCTGATAAAGGTGAAATACAACAGGGGAACCCGCCGTGACATCATGGAGATCTGCGAGATTATGAAAGCGGATATCGTGGACATGTCAAACAACAACATGATTATACAGATCTGCGATATGCCGGAGCGCATCAAGGTGATGCTCGACATGCTCAAGTCAATCAGCATTGTGGAAGTGGCGAGGACAGGGACGCTCGCGCTGCCGAAATGTGTTGACAATTAACAGCAGAGTTGCTAAAATGGTTTTTGGTTATTTATGCAGTAATTTGTATTTAATTATACAATTTAAGGGAGTGTAGCTTATGCAGAACAGAGTATTTCAGCTT
Source organism: uncultured Lachnospiraceae bacterium (assembly GCA_947175845.1). GTDB lineage: Bacteria > Bacillota > Clostridia > Lachnospirales > Lachnospiraceae > COE1. The sequence goes on from CAMWOK010000104.1 coordinate 3,491, forward strand.
TTAGTTGACAACAATTCCGGTGTCTTAAGCCGCATATCAGGTTTGTTTTCAAGGCGCGGATACAATATCGAGAGCATCACGGCAGGCGTCACTGCCGATCCCAGGTTCAGCCGCATTACCATTGTGACTTCGGGTGAGGAGGAAATCCTGGATCAGATAGAGAAGCAGGTTGCAAAGCTGATCGACGTCAGAAATATCCGGGAGCTGAGACCGGAGAAAAGTGTGTACAGAGAGCTTTGCCTGATTAAGGTGCGGTCAACGCCCGAGAAACGTCAGGGCATTATCGGCGTGGCAGATATATTCCGGGCGAAGATTGTCGACGTCAACGTGGACAGCCTGATTGTCGAACTTACCGGAAATCAGTCCAAGATTGAGGCGTTTATCGATCTTTTGCAGGACTATGAGATTCTTGAGATTGCAAGGACAGGAATCGCCGGACTTGGGCGCGGGACGGACGGGCTGGTCAATCTGGAGTAGATGTTATTCATAAAAATACTTCCTTTTCATAGTTGTGTACCTGCTGAAAGTATCTATATTGATAAACCGAAATATCGGGAGGTATTTTCATGATAATTCTCCTCAAACAACTTTTGGCGTATTTGATAATGAAAAATTAATAGGTGGTTTTGTTCTAAGGCATACATTAAAGGGTACGTTAATCAATCATGGTGGAAATATCGGTTATTTAGTCAGACCGAGTGAAAGAAAAAAGGGATATGGAAAGATACTATTGAAGCTTGCATTAGAAAAAGCGAGAGATATAGGGCTTGAAAAAGTCATAATAACTTGCAGAAATGATAATATCGGTTCGACAAAGGTTATAGAATCCAATGGTGGAAAATATGAAAATATCTATTACGACGAGCGTTTGAAAAAAAACTATAAGCGGTATTGGATTAAATGTGAATAATTGAAAAAGCTACGAGAACACTTTTCTGAAAAGAGAGTAAAAATATAACTATAGTTCTAAGGAGGATAAGAAAATGTCAGAAGCTAAGATTTATTATCAGGAGGACTGTAATCTCTCGCTGCTCGAGGACAAGACAATTGCAGTTATCGGTTACGGCAGCCAGGGACATGCACATGCGCTGAACGCGAAGGAGTCAGGCTGCAATGTTATCATTGGTCTCTATGAGGGCAGCAGGTCATGGGACAAGGCAGTAAAGCAGGGATTTGAGGTTTACACAGCAGCGGAGGCAGCGAAGAAGGCTGACATCATCATGATACTGATCAATGACGAGCTGCAGGCTGACATGTACAAGAAAGATATCGAGCCGAATCTGGAAGATGGCAACATGCTGATGTTTGCACACGGTTTCAACATTCACTTCGGATGCATCACACCGCCAAAGAATGTGGATGTCACAATGATCGCACCCAAGGGACCCGGACATACAGTCCGCTCTGAGTATCAGGCGGGCAAGGGCGTTCCGTGCCTGGTGGCTGTGGAGCAGAATGCGACAGGAAAGGCGCTGGATCTGGCGCTTGCCTATGCGCTTGCAATCGGCGGAGCGAGAGCCGGTGTGCTTGAGACAACGTTCCGCACGGAGACGGAGACAGACCTGTTCGGCGAGCAGGCAGTTCTCTGCGGCGGCGTGTGCGCGCTGATGCAGGCGGGATTTGAGACGCTTGTGGAGGCCGGCTACGACCCGAGAAACGCTTACTTTGAGTGCATCCATGAGATGAAGCTGATCGTCGACCTGATCTATCAGTCAGGCTTTGCAGGAATGCGCTATTCCATCTCCAACACAGCGGAGTACGGCGACTACATCACAGGGCCCAAGCTCATCACAGAGGAGACGAAGGCGGCCATGAAGAAGATTCTCTCCGACATTCAGGACGGTTCTTTTGCAAAAGAGTTCCTGCTGGATATGTCTCCTGCTGGGCGTCAGGTGCACTTTAAGGCCATGAGAAAGCTTGCTTCCGAGCATCCTTCTGAGAAGGTTGGCGAGGAGATCAGAAAACTCTACAGCTGGAATAACGAAGAGGATAAACTGGTTAACAACTAAGGAACTGTTCAAAATACTATACATAATACCGTTATATTTTGGCAAAAAGTTATTCAAAAGGGAGAAATTGGAAACATATGTTTCTTTTTCTCCCTTGTTGAATTGAGATGTGCTATAATAGATATCAGTGACTTATAAGGGTAATATTTTGTGGGGGTATGTGAAATGTACGCGTATATAAAAGGTGAAATTGTCGATATCACCGACGACAACCTGGTGCTGGAATGCAATCATATCGGTTATAATATCAGAATCCCGTTCAGTGTGGCGCAGAGTCTTCCTGGAATTGGCGCCACGGTGAAGATTTACACATACACAAGCGTGCGCGAGGACGCGTTTCAGCTGTTTGGCTTTCTGTCCAGAGATGATCTGGAAATATACAAAAAACTAATCGCTGTAAACGGGATTGGCCCGAAAGGAGCGCTGAGCATCCTGTCTGTGATGACTGCGGACAACCTTCGGTTTGCGATTCTCTCCGGGGATGCCAAGGCGATAGCAAAAGCGCCCGGTGTCGGGAATAAATCAGCGGAGCGGATCATACTGGAACTGCGCGATAAGGTTCATCTCATGAGTGATACCGTTTCGGCAGCGGCGCCCACGGCAGATGCGCAGTCCGACTCCGCGGCGAAAAACGAGGCGCTCGAAGCGCTTGTGTCGCTGGGGTACGCTCCGTCGGACGCGCTGAAAGCCATGAATCAGATTTCCATCACGGAAGATATGGACTCAGGGGCTGTATTGAAACAGGCATTGAAGATCATCAGTACATTATAAGTAAGTTTGGAGGGTTCTATGGCAGCCAGAGTGATAGAGACAAAACTTTTGGACGAAGATATAAAGATAGAGGGCAGTCTGCGCCCACAGACATTAAAGGATTATATCGGACAAAAAAAGGCAAAGGAAATCCTCAGAATCTATATCGAGGCCGCCCGGCAGCGTGAGGATTCTCTGGACCACGTCCTTTTTTACGGTCCGCCCGGGCTTGGGAAGACGACGCTGGCAGGCATTATCGCAAATGAGATGGGCGTGAATATCAAGGTGACGAGCGGTCCCGCAATTGAGCGGCCCGGAGATATGGCGGCCATCCTGAACGGTCTGCGGGAGGGGGATATTCTGTTCATTGACGAGATACACCGCCTCAACAGGCAGGTTGAGGAAGTGATGTACCCTGCCATGGAGGACTATGCGATTGATATCATGATTGGAAAGGGTGCGACTGCAAAGTCCGTGCGCCTTGATCTGCCAAGGTTCACACTGATTGGCGCAACGACGCGGGCGGGACTTCTGACAGCGCCGCTGCGGGATCGTTTCGGCGTGATCCAGCACCTTGAATTTTATTCTGTCGAGGAGTTAAAGCTGATTATCCAGCACTCTGCCCGCGTGCTGAACGTGCGGATAGACGAGCAGGGAGCGCTGGAGCTTGCAAGGCGCAGCCGCGGCACACCGCGCCTTGCAAACCGGATGCTGCGCAGGGTGCGGGATTTTGCGCAGGTCAAATACGACGGGGAGATCACGCTGGAGGCGGCGAACACGGCGCTCGACATGCTGGACGTCGATAAACTTGGCCTCGACCAGACGGACCGGCAGATTCTGATGACCATGATTGAGCGCTTTGGCGGAGGCCCCGTAGGGCTTGACACGCTGTCGGCGGCAATCGGTGAGGACAGCGGCACGATCGAGGATGTGTACGAGCCTTATCTGATCAAGAACGGATTCATCACGCGCACACCGCGCGGGAGGGTTGTGTCGGAGCTTACATATCGCCATTTCGGACTTGAAATGCCACAATAATGTTTGCTATAATGTGTTGTGGAGTAATAGATTGCCATGCGGTTTGCGGCGGAGCAGACAGTGCATGATGAAGGTTTACAGGAGAAGGGGGCAAGATTATGTCTGCCAAGACAGATACAGAAGTCATTATCGGAGGAAAGGTACTGACCGTCAGCGGCAATGAAAGTGCAGAATATCTGCAGAAGGTCGCAGCATACATCAACAGTAAAGTCAACGAGTACGCCAAGATGGACAGCTTTAAGCGGCAGTCCGCCGACAAGCAGAATATGCTGATCCAGCTCAATATCGCGGACGATTATTTTAAGGCAAAGAAGCAGATCGAACTGCTCGATCAGGATCTGAAAGCGAAAGATAATGAATTGTATGATTTGAAACACGAGCTGATTGCCACGCAGATCAAACTCGACAATACAGCAAAATCCTTGAAAGAGGCGAATGAGACATTAAATGAAAACGCAAAGCAGATTGTCCGTCTTGAGACAGAGTTGAAGGAATCGAAGAAAGCATGAGGGAACGAAAAGTGGAGCTGTTGGCGCCCGCCGGCAATTTCGCGTGTTTCCGCGCGGCGGTGAACGCCGGGGCGGACGCGGTGTATCTTGGCGGAGAACAATACGGCGCGCGCGCCTATGCCGGAAATTTCACGCAGGATGAGATCGTACGGGCACTTCAGATTGCGCATATGTTTGGCAGAAAGATTTATCTGACGGTCAATACGCTTGTCAAAGAAAGTGAGTTCGATGGTCTGATTCCGTACCTGACACCGCTGTATGAGGCCGGGCTGGACGGGGTGATTGTGCAGGATCTCGGTGTTTTGCAGTGTCTGCATGAGCATTTTCCCGATCTGGAACTGCACGCGAGCACGCAGATGACAATTACGGGAGTCTACGGTGCGGCGTACCTGAAAAAGCTTGGCGTGTGCCGTGTTGTGCCCGCAAGAGAGCTGTCTCTTGCAGAAATCAGGGAGATCAGGGAACAGACACATCTCGAAATAGAATGCTTTATCCATGGCGCCATGTGCTATGCCTACTCCGGCCAATGCCTTTTCAGCTCGATACTGGGAGGCAGAAGCGGGAACCGCGGGCGCTGTGCGGGACCGTGCCGGCTGCCGTACACGGACGAGAGAGGCAAAACACAGTATCCGCTCAGCCTGAAGGATATGTACACACTGCCGATGCTGCCCGAACTGATAGCGGCGGGCATAGATTCGTTTAAGATTGAAGGGCGCATGAAAAGTCCCGAGTATGTGGCGGGTGTCACGGCGATGTACCGGAAATATATTGACCTGTATCTGGAAAATCCAGAGCGGGAGTACACGGTTGCACCCGAGGATGAACAAATGATGCGGCAGCTCTACATGCGTACTGACATCTGCAGCGGATATTACCACAGGCACAATGACAGAGGGATGGTGACTCTGGCGGAGCCTGGGTACA
>CAMWOK010000105.1 GCA_947175845.1 uncultured Lachnospiraceae bacterium
ATTTACACACTCCTCTGCGTCCTGCCTGTCCCCTACGATACTGCGCGAAAGGGCATGACAGATCTTCTTGTACTTATCGTCCAATTCCCGTATTGCCTGCTGCGAACGTTCAAAAAACATTTCGATGATTTTCTCATCTGTTATCATTGCACTACCTCCTTTTGGTTTCATCTATATATTACGGTTTCAGTGGCGAATATTAAATTATTTTAAAATTTATTATAAAAAGAGCTGACAAACAAGGATTTCTCTCTTGTTTATCAGCTCCGCACCACAGCGGTGGCGCTATGGACAGCTGGAAGACACACGCGGCTGGCTCTTACATGCCCCCTCTTATAGCGCGCAGTACACAGCAATCGCCTGACGGACAAATTCTGCCATACCGTCCCCGCCTGCCTGGTCAATATTTTTCCTGAAACGTTCATCGTCTGTATACATCTGCCCCAAACCATTCAGGATTTCATCGGTGCATGTATAATAGTGATCAGTTATAAACTTTTGCAGTGCGGCGATTTTCTCCTGCACTTCATCGGAATCGGGCGCTAAGTGCTTTAACTCTCCCAACTTGGAAAACATCGCCATCAGTTCGCCTGCATTTGTGCTATAACTGCTCTCATCTTGCGCGGCATCCTTTTGTTTGTACTCCTCATACGCTTTCGTACTGCCCCATCTTGTTTTAACCTCCTCCTTGTACGTCTCAATTTCATTCTTGTCGAAAACATCAAAATTCATTGTCTTCACTCCCTTTTTCTGAATTTCACGGGCAAAGGCAAGAAGTTCCCCTATGTGTCTGTACTGTAATTCCAACAATCCAATTTGCTGCGCGATCGCTTCGGATGGATCAAAATCAGGACTGTCGAGAATTTCTTTGATTTCTTTGAGCGGGAACTGCAATTCCCGAAACAGCAAAATATTTTGCAGACGGCCAAGCGCTGTATCGTCATACAGTCGATAGCCTGCCCCGGTCACGCTCGTAGGTTTCAAAAGTCCGATCGCATCGTAGTAATGCAGTGTGCGCACGCTGACACCAGTGATTTTGCTGACTTCTTTTACTGTTCGCATCCTTTATCCCTCCCGTGTAATCTCATATTAATCTATCACGCTACGTCAGAGTCAATAGGATTTTATATGATTTTTATAATTTTTTCAAGACGATTTATCCAAAACCGGAGTATAATCAGAGAGGTCAGCGGGTACCAGAACGTTTCCATGGAGGAAAATGAAAACAGAAAGGAGAACACACCTATGAAAAACACAGCTTTTGACTACAAACGAATCGCGGAGGGTTACAGAAACAGACCCTATCTGCACCCGCAGGTCATCCGGCAGTTTCAGCGAGATACCCACACGTCCCATCTTCTGCGCGGCCTTGATGTCGGCTGCGGCGCCGGTCTGTCCACAAGAGCATTGAAGACAATCTGCACTTGGGTCACCGGGACGGACATCTCGCGCGAGATGATTCGCGTGGCAGAGGAAGTCTGCGCCGGGGAGCGCGGGATATCCTTTCTTGTCAGCAGTGCAGAGGATTTCTGTCCGGAAAGCGCCGACGCAAACTGCCTCCCATTTGACATTGCCACCGCAGCGGGCGCCATTCAGTGGATTGACAGGGCGCGCTTTCTCTTAAATATGCAGCGGCTCCTCGCAGAACACGCATACCTGCTCCTCTACGACTTTGCTATTTCAGATACCATGCCAGGAAATCCTGCATACACGGACTGGTGGCATCAACAGTACCTGACTGCTTTTCCCAGACCATACCGCAACGAAGCCATCTGGACAAACGAGGATGTAGCCCCTTTTGGATTCTGTATGCGGGCGCAGAATGCGCTGAATCTTGAATATTCTTTTGATCTGGATTCGTTTGTCCGGTTTATGATGATTCAGTCCAACGTCAACACACAGATTGAGGAAAACGGACACGATGAGGAGCAGGTGCGCCAGTGGTTTCTGCGGACACTCTCCCCCATTTTTTCCGATGAAAAACAGCGCTGCCTTTTTAAGGGATACAGCTGGTATCTTCAGAAATAGGGACAAACTTTCTGCGGCGATGCCACTCATTCCAGAACGCGGTGTAGCCGTTCTGGTCCAGTTCATCCTCACCGGGCAGTTTGGGCGCGCAGGACTGATAGTAAGCTTCTATCCGGTCCGCAAACCTAAATACGGCGCGCGCGTAGTCTGCAATGGGCACGACGGTCTCCTTTCCGCTCTCCGTGATAAGGCGGACGGTCTGCCCCGCATGAATCACAGACCAGTCGATTCCGTTGGGACACCCCGATATCGCAACTTCTGTGAGCGCCTCATTTGGCATCAGGAAAAAGCCGCAGCAGGGCAGCATCTGGATCTCCTCGCCAATCATGTGATCCTGTGTCAACGTTTTGAGCAGATAAAGCGCCGTCGCACTGACTGTGCATTGATAGGTAAACGTCTCCTCCCCGATAACGGCTGTCGCATTCCCGTGCAGGCACATATCCTCCGGGTCATCCGCCTCGCCGTTTATCCATGTAAGGTCGACTGCATCAATCCAAAAATTTCCCATGAACACCATCCTCCCTGTCCCTGAAAACAGCTTCCTGCACCTCCGCGCACAGCATCCGTCGCGGGAGATTTCCAGAAAGTCCTCTACACTGACACATCTATTTTATCACAGGCACTGTGTCCATCTCAACACGTAGGCCGGTGAGAAATACTGGAAATTCCCTGTGAAAAAAACAGTAAAAATTTGTAACCAATTCCCCCTGTCAGTTGTGTTAGTATTGAAAGGCCTTTTCGGGATTAAACGATTACACAAAGGAGCGCTCATGAGACTATCTGTACAGAAGCTGGCAGAATCCTGCCAGAGCAGCCTCTTCGCCGCGGCGTTCAGCATCTGCCAGAACGCGCAGGACGCGGAGGATGTCGTTCAGGATACGTTTGTCCAGTATTACACAACAAAAAAAGAATTTGAAGATGAGCAGCACATCCGCGCGTGGCTGATCCGGGTTGCGGTCAACAAGGCAAAGAATGTCACGCGCACTTTCTGGAGGCGCAACAGGATCTCCATCGAGGACTACATGGAGACACTGGTTTTCGAGACGCCGGAGGCGGAAAATCTGTTCGAGACAGTCATGCAGCTTCCCGAGAAATACCGCATTGTAATTCATCTGTACTATTATGAAGATTACACTGTCGGAGAAATTGCAGGTATTCTCAAACTGAGTGAAAGCAATGTTAAAATCAGGCTCTCGCGCGGGCGGGCCATGCTCAAAGAAGTTTTGAAGGAGGAATGGAACAATGACTGACAGGGAACGATACAAACAGGCATTTTCGGCACTTCCTTCTTCACGGCATTTGGAGGTAGAGGAAATGGAACAGATTTACAGGACACACAGAAAAAAGCTGGCAACAGCGGCAGCCATTGCATGTGCAGCCGTCATCGGTGCAGGGGGAACCGCCTACGCCGCTGATCTCGGCGGCATTCAGACACGGCTCTCCATATGGCTGTTCGGGGAGCAGACCGAAATCACTGCGACAGAAAACGAAGACGGCGGCTACACCTTCATCTACGACCGCGGCGATGGGACGGAGAGCTTTGGGTTCGGCGGTGTCAGCATTGACGAGGACGGCGGCCTGACCAGCCTTTCCGCCGACGAGCTCGCCGCACATATCAACGCCTCCGCCAGCGTCGAAAAGGATGAGAACGGCAGTGTCTGGGTGTATTATTATGATCAGAAAACCGAGATCACGGACCTGTTCGACGAGAACGGTGTCTGCAGCATCACAATGACGCACGAGGGCGAATCCATCTATCTGACCATCACACAGGATGGCGAAGGCAGTTACTCGTATACACAGACCAATGACCCCCAAGAGGCGGCCATGACGACCACCACCATCATCACGGATGATGATTAAGGGATGTCCTGTCTGATACCATCGCCAGCAGAATCAATCTATGCGTCAAAAAACAGCCTTGCAGAAATGCGGTATATCCCTTCATTCCTGCAAGGCCGTTTTTTGCTGCCGAAGAAGAATTTACCCTGTTGTTTTTCTCCGCTTTGCATATATCTCTGGCTTTTTGCTCTGTCACATGCATTTTTTGAGGTGATAAACGTGGCAACTTTTTTATAAATCTTGGGGCGGCACTGATCCTGATATAGACAACCGACACAATGCTCTCGGTCAAATGAAACTCTGCATTTCCTTGTTGTTTGGGTATAAGTCTGGCTTATAGGTTCATGTCCTGCGGCACATTTCAAGAGGCGTAGTATGGGGTTCAGGATCTGCCAGAAGGAAAATTTTCTGACAGAGTTATGACCTGACAAAAAACTGTAAACTTGTAATAAGTCCTGGCTATAACGCATATAATAACTTAATTCCGCTTTACAATGCACTTAACCAATGATACAATTTAGTTAAATTTAATATATAATGATCATAATAAGCTTTGGCATCAAAAGCGGATAGGACAACGTTCCTTCCGACTTTGTGCATATTGGTAAAGCAAGCGAAGGAAAGGAGGCCTGACTGCCAGTTCTGAGAGATAACTCGAAGCGGTCTTAGGAGTATGGGTTGTTCGCTGCCCGAAATTACATAAACATCCTAAACAATCTGATACACGAAATCAGTGTCAGCAGAAAGCTGTACACAGAAAGAAGGTAAGAATGAAAAACAGGTCGTTCAAAATGATGCTTTCCATTGTGGCGGCAGTTATAATGCTCTCAAATGGAGCGGTTGTAATGGCAGCCCCGGAGGTAATACAGATCGGTGACGAGTTCACCGTGTTCGATCCCGAGTATTACCAAAAACATAATGCTGACCAGATGGTTAAACATATGGACAGGGAAGCCCTGATACAATATTATATAACCTCTGGAGATTACTATGATGAAAGGACGCGTGCATATGCCCCGCACACCGACGTGACAGCACTCCTGGAACCATTTCGGCAGCTGAATGAGGACTCCGTGAAGTGGGCACAAATCAAGCTTGGCCGCAATGTGTCTACACCTATGCCAGGGGTTGAGTCCAAAGTTACAACCAGATCAGGCGAGGGAGTGAAGGGAAGGAGTTCCCGAAATACGCCTTCCATATACACTCCCACGCCCGAAGCGCTTGAAGAAGCGCTTAAAGAAACAACCGCGTTAACAGAAGCGAGCACGGCAGCGAAGGCCAACTGTTCATACACAGAAATACAGCCTGGAATAAGAGAGTTCATGGCTAATCTATGGGAATATAAAACATCGGTCACCCGTCGCGGCGCCAACGGTCCAGTACATTATGCTATATTTTATGAAATACCAACAAAAATGGCTTTCGATAATGATATATTTGATGTCCGGCTGGCAGTAAGTTTCTATGAGGGCGATTCTCGCGGTTTCTTTAGTGGCGGTTCTCGCGATATGACTAATTATAGTGCACCCGGATATGAATGGCGTGTTATGACACTAGAAACGCATAGTGAGATAGAGCTAAAACACAACATTTATAATACTATAAATATAGCCAAATATTTTAGTGCCAGTGCAGACAATTCAAAAGACTGGCAGCAGATCTCGGAGCCATCTTTTAGTGATGCATATCGCTTTACTATTGTACAGAATAATATCGAGTATCCAGAGTGTAAAGTATTTTTTGAAGGTCGGGAGAGGATGGATGGGACAGCATTTAATAGCACAGAACGTACCAGCGTATACATGCTTGTCCCATCTGGGTATACCGGCAATACATATTGCCATGTTTACGGTGCTGTAGAAGAGAATGGACAAATTGTACCAGACTACAGCCACAGACTGACTACCCGCTTTCCTCAAAACAATAATTAGCGAATAATAATATGAAAAACCGCCCGGATATCTGGCGGTTTTTCATATTATTACTCGCTGTCTAATGTCCCAGGCTGCCGCCACCCCGCATACAACGTGAGCGACTCCGTGATCGTATCCTTCTCCAAATCCCATGGTCTGGTAGTGTTCTGGTCGAGATACCAGCCGTCAAATACATACCCCTCCCGCGTGGGCGGTTCGGGCACATCCAGCAGCTCTCCGTACATATGTTTCTGGCTCTCTACCGCCGTTCCGCCAAGGGTGTCGAAACTGACTGTAAACCCGCCGTTGGACACGCCGACTGCCATGCAGACCACCAGCGCTGCCGCCAGCACAAGGATGATAATATTGAGCGACCTGACCGATATGTTGACCTTGGAATACAGCCCCCGCAGCTGGCGCTGGGGGGCTGGAGCATTCTGTGTATTGTTTTTTTCCGGATTGTTCTTGTTCTGTTCTGCCATAGTTTACTTGCGGACCAGATACTTGCGCATGTCGATTGCGCAGGCAATCAGGATAATCAGACCTTTGATGATGTAGAGCATGTTGGCGTCCACCGCGAGGAAGTTCAGTCCGGTGAAGATAATCTGCAGAAGCAGCACGCCCACCACGATACCGCTGATGCGCCCGATACCGCCGACGAACGATACGCCGCCGATCACGCACGCGGCAATCGCGTCACACTCGTAGTTGAGACCTGTGTTCGCATTTGCCGAGGCAATGCGCGCGCCGTCCAGAAATCCGGTGATGCCGTACATCATGCCCGCGAGCATAAACACCATGATGATGGTGCGCATAACGTTGACACCGGACACGTTCGCCGCCTCCTCGTTAGAGCCGACCGCAAACATATTTTTTCCGAAAGTCGTCTTGTTCCAGATAACCCACATTATGACTGTCAGAATCAGAGAGTAAAGCACATACTTTGGAACTGCCACGTTGTCGATTGTGAACAGCGTTCCTGTGACGAATGAACGATAGTTGTCAGCCAGTCCGCTCAGTGTCTGACCATTGTTGACGCCCCGCATCAGGTACATCAAGATGATACCGTACACAATCAGCTGCGTCGAGAGCGTCACAATGAACGGGTGCAGTTTAAACTTCGCCACACTGAAACCGTTCACAAAGCCCACCAGCGCGCCCACGCCGATAACCAGCAGCAGCACGATCGGAAGCGGCGGCGCACCTGCCATGTCAGGGAACACCTTGAAGACGGTGGTCAGCAGAGATGCGGAAATACATGCCGTCAGACCGACCACGCGGCCCGCGGAGATATCGGTTCCGGTCAGCACGATACAGCCGCCGATCCCCAGCGCGATCGGCAGTTTTGCCGCCGTCAGGGACAATATGTTAACGATTGATGGAAGCTTTATGAATGTGGGGCGCATGATTGCAATGTACACGACTGCAACCGCAATAATGATATACATGGCATTATTGAGCAGAATATCCCCGACCTTTTTTAATTTATCTTTTTCAGCCACGGTTCATACCTCCTGTCCATAGAAAAAGTTGTGTGATTTTATCACGCGTATTTTGCAGCCAGAGTCATAATCTCCTCCTGCGTTGTCGTCTTTGCATCTACCTCCCCGGCGAGCTGTCCGCCGGACATGACCAGAATCCGGTCACACACGCCCAGAAGCTCCGGCATCTCGGAGGAAACCATGATGACGGTCTTGCCCTCTTTTGCCAGATTTAAAATGAGCTGGTAGATCTCGTACTTCGCGCCCACGTCGATCCCGCGCGTCGGCTCGTCGAGCAAAAGCACCTCGGGGTCAGTCAGAAGCCAGCGCGCCAGGATAACCTTCTGCTGGTTGCCGCCGGACAGCGAGCGAATCTGCGTCTTCTGGGTCGGTGTCTTCGTGTGCATGGCATTGATGCCCCAGTCCGTGACCTCGGCAAGCTTCTTGTCGCTCAGAAGCGGAATGTTCTTGTAATGGTATTTGCGCAGGCTCGATATCGTCGTGTTCGCCTGGATGTCGCGGATGGCAAAAATGCCGGTCGCGCGGCGCTCCTCCGTCAGCAGCGCAAACTTGTTCGCGATGGATTCCCGCGCGTTGCGGTTGAACACCCGTTTTCCGTGGAGATAGATTTCACCGCTCTTGCGGGTTGCGATACCAAACAGGTTTTCGAGCAGCTCGGTGCGCCCTGAGCTGTCCAGACCTGCGACGCCCAGAACCTCGCCCTTTTTGGCGACGAAGGATACATCCTTGAGCTTGGAGTACATTGCCGTGAGTGATTTGACCTCGAGAAGCGGATCTCCGACCACGTTGTCCTTCTCCGGGTAGCGGTTTGTCAGCTCGCGGCCTACCATCAGCTTGATGATCTCGTTCATGGTGAGCGACTTCGCCTCGCGGGTCGCGATCCACTGCCCGTCACGCATGATGGTCACCTCGTCGGAAATGCGGAGAATCTCTTCCATCTTGTGCGAGATATAGATGATGCCGCAGCCGCGGTCGCGCAGCATGTTGATGATTCTAAACAGATGTTCTACCTCTTCCTCCGTCAGTGAGGAAGTCGGCTCGTCAAACACAATAATCTTCGACTGGTAGGATACCGCCTTGGCGATCTCCACCATCTGCCGCTGGGATACGGGCATGGTGCTCATGACCCGTTTGGGATCCACATTGATTTCCAGATCCTCAAACAGTTTCCTGGTCTCGTCGTACATCTTTTTCTCACTGGTGAACGGACACCAGCTCGAAATCCTGGGAAAGCGCCCCAGCCACATATTGTCCATGACATTGCGCTTGAGTGCCTGGTTCAACTCCTGGTGCACCATTGCCACACCGTTTTCCAGCGCTTCCTTGGAGTTCTTGAACTCCACCTTTTTCCCCTCCAGAAAAATGTCGCCGCTGTCCTTTGAATACACGCCAAACAGACATTTCATCAGAGTGGATTTTCCGGCTCCGTTCT
>CAMWOK010000106.1 GCA_947175845.1 uncultured Lachnospiraceae bacterium
TATGCGTTCTTACGGACTTTGCAGCGTAGTGCAAAGTCCTGGGCTGAACTGTTACGGGTAAATTTCACAGCTCTTTTGGACGGTGGGGGCAGATGACAAAATATTCCGATCATGGAGTTGTTTGAACTTCTGCAGGCAATTTATTCCATACCTTTTTGAGTGACAAACTTCCTCATTCTGTCAGACACAAACTCGCGGCTGTGCAGCCGCATCAGCGCATCTTCGTCCACCCACCGAAAATCCATAGTCTCTCCTTCCTGAAGGACAATGGAATCCTTGTCGCAGTCAGTCACACACAAATACTCCACATAGAGCGCATGATGCCTGTCATGCACAACCCGCCCTATCTCCTCTAGACTTTCAGCGGCCAGCCCAGTCTCCTCTCTCAGCTCCCGCATCGCGCAGTCGTAAGGCGTTTCCCCTTGCAGCGCAGAGCCGCCAGCTGTCAGTTCCCACATTCCGCCATGATGTTTTTGGACATCTCTCTGCATCAGCAGGTAGCTTCCATCTGTATGTTTTACGGCAATGTCACAGGCTAAATGATAGATCCCATCGGGAATCAATTCATCTCTCACCAGCGTCATGTCCTCTATCTTTTCAAATGTACTGTTGTAAGCATCCCAAAGCTCCATCCTAAACTCCCTCCGTAATTCCGATTGATAGCATTGATTAATAGTTTTATCTGTTACACTTAATCCTGCAGCAGAATTATTTCTCCCTCTCCCTGCGGTTCCTCAAAGTCATTGTAATGATGCGTTAATATCTCGTCAGTTATTGTAAATGGAGAATTGGCATTTATAAGCGTATTTCTTTTTTTCAGTCTTCTTTGCAGCGTTTCTTTACTGGCTTTCATATATACAAGTTCTGGCGTACCTCCTGCTTTTTCAATGACAGCCCTGTAAAAGTCCCGATTTTCTCTGCTCCAAAAGCTGAAATCAATCACTACATTTTGTCCGTCTTTAATCAGGCGGATTAATCTCTCACGAAGCATCGCTTCTGTTTTCTCTGATAACTCCTCGTAACGGCTATCCGGGTAATCAATGCCTTTCCTTCCGTAAGTTTTCCATAGTTCTTCATCGATCGAAAGTCGGACATACCCATTTTTTTCTTTCTGCTTTGCGTAAGTTGTCTTGCCGGAACCACATACTCCGCACATCATGATAACAGTACTCATCATGGATTCCTCCTGTCTTTATATAGATTTTACCCGGACTATGACTATCCTCATGAACGCCAGATACTACGAATCCGGAAAAATAAAGAGTTCCTCAATCGGCGCGCCGACCGCGCGCGATATGTCGACCGCCAGCTTGAGCGACGGATTGTACTGCGACTTTTCGAGGCGCATGATGGTCTCCCGGCGCACCCCGACCTGCTGCGCCAGCTCCTCCTGTGTCAATTCCTTCCACTGTCTGTATTTTTTTAACCTGCATTCAAAATCCGGCACGCCCTATTCCCCGCTTTCGTCAGACTGTTCCCCGTGGTCATACTGGTACAGCAGATATTCCCCGAGAAAGATATCAAGCGCCATGGAACAGGCGACCGCAATCACGAGTACCATCAGCACTACATCCGGATTTTTAAGGAGCCTTCCCTCCGCCAAGGCCAGCAGAAACAGAGTCGCAAAAATGACGTCCAGCGCAGCCCTGTGCGCCTTCATCAATGCCCTGCACTTGTTTGCCTCATATCGTTCGTCCATCAACATGTGCGACATCTTTCCCTCATAGAAAAATCCAAAAAATCCGAAAAACATAAAGAACATAAACGGAGTAACACGCCCATCCGTCCGATACGTCCAGAACCCCATAAATCCCAAAAGGCCTGCAAACCCCAGCAGTCCGCACTTCGGGTTGATTCTCCTGGTGAAATGCGCCGCAGCATCCGCCGCGTCCCTGCGCATCTTTTTTATCCACAGAAAAATCAGATAAAATGCGTATAATACCATAAACCCGGTTGCAATATGCATCGGCAAATCCCTGACCGTAAACTCGTATGGCTCCTCCATCGGAACAACAAGCCGCGAATCATTGTATGTGACCGCGTACCAGCACGCCCCGATCAGCAGCAACAAACAGGCAACTCCAAACCCTGCAATACGTTTTACTTGTTTATTCATCGTACCGCCTCCTCATTTTTAGCGATATATTTGTATCTTTATGAGATAAATATATCACGTTTATAGTTCTAAGTCAAGGGCAATCTTAAGACCGACCATGTTCGTCCTCATTGCGGTAACGCTCGATCATACGCAGATGTTCTTTTACCCTGCGTTGGTCAATCGACAGATTCTGATTGCCAACACAGCCGCAAAGCATTATAATATTAAAAAAGTGCTCCCCCTGAAAGCAGCACAGACTCAGACGCAAAGAGCCTATATTTCTATCACAAGGAGGATTCTATGGAAAAATTACCACCAATCGAAAAAATATACGAGGCATACTCCGCTCTGGCGGACAACCGAATCAAGATGGGCGCAGATTCCGCGGAGGTCGTGTCGTCTGACGGCGCAAAGACCTACAAAATTACATGGAAGGACAACACCTACTCCTCGACGGACAACGGCACCTACTGGCAGGGCTACCCGGGCTATCCCGTTATCGGCGTGCTGATCCTGCAGTCTAAACTGACCGTGGACAGCGCGGTCTTTGCGCATTTTTCCGGCGTGAACTGGAACAGCCTGAACCAAAAACACAAGCGGGATTACCGCGCGGCGCTGCTGGAAGCCTTTGCACAGAAGGCGCTTTCAAAGGAAAAAACAGACGCCATTGAGGCCATGACACAGCAGGTCTTTGACCAGCTCAAAACTCTGGACATCAAGATTGTCCGCAAGTTAAAATGAGGAGCACGCAATGCAGGAAAAACTTACAGAAGACACCATCACACAGGAGATAAACGACGCGATAGCCGCTCTGCGGGACGAAAAAGATTCGGATCCCTGCGAGGATTTAATCCGCATCCGCGGCGTGCAGAGCCCGGCTTTTGCCAGCGCGGCATTCGCGCTTGACATCTTCTACCCCTACATCCTCTATCAGGATGCATCCCCCAAATTGAGGGACCAGATCATAGACCTGCTGGAAAACGCAGAAGCCAAGGAGCGGGAGAATATCCGGTACTATCACCTTCTGCAGGCGCTTGCCATGATCGGCGATGACACCGCCGTGAAAGCCATCCGAAACTGGCAGGAACATCCCCGCCCCTGGTGCGAAGAATTAAGCGGCGGACCACTTGCGCATGTAGAAGGCGCTGGCTGGTGCGTCGAGGCTGACAGAACCGGCGACGTTTCAAAAAGACAGCTTTTTTTCAATGCGTGCTATGCGCTGGAGAAATCAGAAACCGCAGCGCCGGGCGAGAGTGTATTTGGCGGAACCTGCGACGAAATCTGTCCGGCGTGCGGCTGCAGCTACATCAATGTGGTGCTTGACGGGCGTGACGAACGGCTGTCTTTTCTGGAACTCCACGGAAAAATCAGGATAAAATACTGCGAGAGCTGCGTCCCGTGGGCACAGGGCATGTTCTGCCGCTATGAGGAGGACAAAGAGAGTACTGTCATCCTTCAGGACGGCGAGGCGGGGCCGTTCTTCGACGATGCGGACTTAAACAGCCGGCCGCCCTTTGTGCTCTCCAAAAAGATGGTTCCCACAAGCTACTGCGATGAATTTGATCGGTGTGCAGTCGGCGGAAGACCGGCGTTTCTCTACGGTGCAGGATATCTCAACTGCCCGGAGTGCGGCAGAGTGATGATGCATCTTGCACAGCTTGGAAGCACCTGGACGGACTGCGGCACACACTATATCCAGATCTGCCGCGACTGCAAAATAGCGGGCGTGACGTATCAGCAGACATAGTGCACTGCTCCTCTCAGCCCTTTATGCCAAAATACCGCTTCATCGCCCCTTGAAACGAACTGTGGCGCGGAAACTTTTTCTTGTACTGTGCGTACATCTCCTGCATGGCATCCTGCATTCCCATGTCCTGCTTTATCTCGGCAGTCATTGCCAGCAGAATCGCAACATCCTCGTAATGTCCTCTGTGCTGGCCGCCCACGATGGCGTCCGCCCTGCTGCACACGATCTTCTCCGCCCACGCCAGATAGCGTCTGCGCTCCGCCGCGTCCATCTGAAAGTGCTGCTTCCAGCGCCTGAAATAGTTCCAGAATACGCTGGTCTTCTCGATGCAGCTCTCCTCCTCAATCGCGCTCTCAAATGCCATGACGCAGCTCCGATCGGAGTCTTTCTCAAAGCCGACGTTCTGCGCGACTGCCGCCGCAGCCATCGAGGGGCGCGGTTTCTCGTACAGATACAGCAAAAACAACCGGATTCCCTGGCGGATGAAGCTTGAACTCCAGCCCAGCGAACCCTGCGGATCCTTCGACGCGTGCCTTGCCGTCTCAAAATCCCCGGTGTAAAAGCACAGCTCGTGATATCCGAAATCTCCCACAAAATTCGGACAAAGCTCCCTGTTTCTGCCAAGCTCCGCCCGATTCGTCCTTATGCCGGAGCGCAGGATCTCCCTTCCGCGCATCCCATACTGCACTGCCATCTCTTTTGTCCCAAACAGGCGCAGGTAATTTCGCACCGTCGAATCCGACGCGAAACACTCCCAGCAAAACTGCATCATCTGCTGCGTGTGCATCTGGCAGGATGCTGCATACGCAGCCCACAGCGCAATTTCCGCTCTGATTTTCAGACTTTTTTCAAGCTGATCTAACGCCCGCGCGCCGATTTTCTCGATCTGGTCATAGTCGTGGTCCTTATCGTACACTTTGATTGCGGCAAGATACAAAGACGGGTGCGTTGTGCTGGTCTCGTCCGCAATCTTTACCAGTTCCTCCACCCCTTCATTGAACAGAACAGCCTCCTGCAGAAGCCGCGCCTCCACGTCGCCGCTCTTCGTCTTTAACAGCGCCGTCCAGTCTGCCCAGAACCGATCCGTGTCCGGAAGATTTTCGCGCCCCACCTGAAACATGTCCTCGATATGCAGCTCTTGGAATTCGCGGTTGGAAAAATACAGGTACAAATCCTGCGCCCGCTTGTCGGCGTCGAGCGCCTGATAGTCCGCGTACAGCGTCAGCAGCGCCAGCTGCCTGATATCCGTCTTGACAATCTTATCCTTCACCAGCGTCTCAAGGCTGGCGGGATCTGTCTCGTCCACATATTCGTTATGGGCCATGACCTCCATCTGCCAAAGCCACTCGTAGATAAACTGTGCCTCCGCATAGCGGCAGTCATCCACGCAGTCCTTCGCGAGCTGGATCGCATACATCAGTTTGTCCCCCACTCCCTGGTTGTCGTGATACTCGACGATCCAGTCCCTGTTCCAGTAATTGTCGGAATAATCCTCGTACTCCTCCGTGTCCAGATACAACTCGCCCTCGTCAATCTGCTCCATCCAGATTTTGAGCTGCTCCATCTTCTCGTCCACAAGCTCCTGCGACATGCGCACCGTCCGTTGCCGCACGCCGACCTGGGATTTGCCCGCTGCGCACTCTGCTATCAGCCGTTCCAGCTGCTGTCGCTGGTCCTCTGTCAAAAACGCTGTCATGTCCAGAATGATCTTCTGCAGGCTCTCCCTGCCAAGCTCCTGTATCCTGCCTTTCATCTGTCTGCTCCTCCTCTCCGAGGAACTGTGCAAAATGTCCTGTCCATTCCGATGTATCTGTCTTTTCACAATTCCTGACCCGTAACACAATTTCTGCACTTTCCTTCAAATCCAGTGCAATCCTGTTATTGTACAATACTTTTATCATACAGTTCTGTTATATGGAAGGAAAGGAACAACCGCCCACAGGATGGTTGTTCCTCCCAATATCAAATATAACACACTTTTGCGGCACGGACAAGACGGGAACACATTATGGATCGGGCTGTCACACTGCCTGCCCGAACTGCGTGCAGATAAACCTGCCCACCGCAGCCAGCAGGTCGTCGGCGGCATCGGCCTGAATCTCCATCTTCATGACCCGGTTAAAACCCAGCGCCAGCATACCGAGCACGGACTTTGCATTCATGGTCTCCCCGCCCAGCGACACCTCCACCGTATAGGGGTACTGCTCGACGGCACGCACAAACTCCATCACATCTTTCTGGTTTCGCATAATCACATTTCTGGTTATCATTTTTTCATATCCTCCTCCTGCTTTGCCGATCCTCCAATTCGCCCATTTGGGGCTGATTGAAGTCCCCGCAAAGACCACTCCATATTGAACGGCGCTGCCGGATTTCTCAGCGCAGCGCAAACAGCCGCGCACCGTGCGGCAAAACCAGGTCCGCGAGCACACTTCCCTGCACGCTGGTCTTTCTGCCGCTCCAGAGTTCCACTGCATACTCCGCTCCGCATTGTATATCGGCAAACTGCTCCACTTCATTTAGATCGCAGGAAATCTCCTGGTCTGTGTTCAGGAAATTAAAAAATGCAAGATATTTTTCCCCGGTCGTCCGGCTCAGACAGCTCCAGATTGCAAAGGCGTCATTCTTGTCAAACTGGCGGCCAACATAGTCGTTGCTGACCAGCTTCAGGACATCTTTTCTGGTCAGCAGATCGAGTGTCCAAGCATCGAGCTTTGTCAGATTTGCGCCGACCATGAGCGGGGAGCCAAACACGCACCACAGCGTCATCATGGCAATCTGTTCATCCTGCGTAAAATTGGTGGTCCACTCCGGTTTGCCAAAGCCTTTTCCAAGCGTTCCGAGCGGAAGCATGTCGCAGTCTGGATAGGAGCCTTCCGCCACGTGAGTCTGCCACAGCTCGCAGCGGTCAAACATATTGCGCAGCAGAGCCCAGCTGTCCCAGAAATCGTCAGTGATTCGCCACATATTGGCGTATTTTTCATAGTGCCACGCCTTCTCGATCAGCGCCGGCCCCGGGGAGAGCGACAGCACAATATCTCTGCCAGTCTTCTGGATCGCGCGCTGCAGCATCTCGACCTCGTGCGCCGCCGCGTACGGATTGTGCGGATACATATTGGTGTTACAGATATCGTCGCACTTGATATAGTCAACACCCCACTGCGCATACAGCGAAATGATGGAATCATAATACTCCTGCGCGCCTTCCGCGTCCCTGCGCACACCGTACATGTCCGGATTCCATCCACAGATGGAGGAAGGATCTGCAATCTCATTCGCAGTCACGCCGGTTTTGTACACCGGCATGTGCTGGTGTGCCGCAATGCGCGGAATGCCGCGCATGATGTGGATGCCAAACTTTAAGCCGAGATTGTGCACATACTCCGCCAGCGGACCAAACCCTTTTCCTCCTGCCGCGGACGGAAAACGGTTCACCGCAGGAAGCAGTCTTCCGAAGCTGTCAATCTCCTCGTCCCCGAACGGAATGTATTGATATCTGTCGCGCATGGTGCCTGCATCCCGCGCGTACCACTCGATATCCACCACAATGTACTCCCACCCGGCTTCCTTCATGTGCGCAGCCATGAAATCGGCGTTTGCCTTCACCTGTTCCTCAGTGACAGCCGTGTCATAATAATCGTAGCTGTTCCATCCCATGGGCGCTTTCTTCATCCGATATTTCATCCTTTTCCCCTTTTCCTGTCGCATTTTTATAATTTATTGACATGCGCGCTCGAAGAACAATCCTGCACAATACCCAAGCTGTTTTGCAGAATCGTCCGTCAGAATTTGTCGAAGCGATTATAGCACAGAATTCTTGTCATATCAATGTGCTTTTATACAGAATCACCTTCTGATAAAAGCACAGAACTTGTTGATTGTTTTTAGAAATGTGGTATTATACTATTAGTGGTGGGGCCTGCCGCAAAACGAACCGCTAAAAAGGAGAGAGAACTGACATGACAGAGATTAAATTTTATGAAACCATAGAGGACGAGCTGCTTAAATTTGCCGTGATCCTGTCCAAAACACAGAATAAATATGTCTTTTGCAAACATAGGGACAGAGATACGTGGGAAGTACCCGGCGGTCATCGGGAGCACGGCGAAACTATAACCGATACAGCAAAACGGGAATTGTATGAGGAAACAGGCGCGCTGGAATTTGATATAGAGCCTGTCTGTGTATATTCCGTCACATCACCCGATAATCTGAACCATGGCGATGAATCTTTTGGAATGTTGTTCTACGCAGACATCAAATCTTTCGAAACAGAGTTGCATCGTGAAATTGAGAAAATTGTGATAACGGATGAACTTCCGAAAAGATGGACCTACCCTGATATCCAGCCGCATCTGATTAACGAGGCTAAGAGGCGGGGCTACTACAGAAATCAGCACGAACGCGAAGTCAATGCGGTATCGTTTTAGTCGAAGAGAAGACGATTACTGTATCGAATGCTCAGAAGACGGCATTACATATAAACAGATGCGGATTTGTCATATATATAATGGCAATGAGACAATAAAGTTTGGTATTTATGTCTGTTCTCCTGAAAATTCTTCATTTAAGGCTGTTTTTTCAAATATAAAACTCACAGAATGCATGTGGAAGTCACATGACGGCCAGCAGCCCGATAAATAAACAATGGGAGAGCCGCACAGGGACGAGGCTGCCGCCAAAAGTCCCTGTGAACACTTCCACGCAGGATTGGCCGGGATAGGGCTTGCTCACTTCCACGCCACCTCGCCAAGATGCCTGCCAAACGCGTCCAGCTGCGCTTCTTCAAAGGCGCCCGCGTGGATGTCTGCGTAGAATCCATTGCTTCGAATCCATGCGA
>CAMWOK010000107.1 GCA_947175845.1 uncultured Lachnospiraceae bacterium
GCGTAACCCTTCTGCCTCCAATGAAAACTCTACTTTCTGCCCATCCTTTTTTAACACATAAAAAGAATCCTCTTCCAAAATGACCGTTCCCTCAATCACAGCGCTGATTTTATCAAGAATTCCGCTCATAACAGCCGGGATTTCCCGTGTTTCTGGCAACGAAGCATTTACAATAATATCTATCTGTGTACCGTCAAAAGGCATACTGTATTTTTGATTCATTGCCAGAAATCCTTTAGAATGGGATAACATCTCTGTTGTAGGGATAAATACAGACTGTATATCTAATCCAAGCCACTGTTCATAATTCAATATCCCTTTGTGAGAAAGGCTGTCTTCAAAGCTGTGCGTTCCATCTGATACCTTATAATAGCAGTAACCTTCCTTATTTTCTGCATTTTTTAAACTATCACTGTCTTTTATGCTATTGGAGAAGAAATGTTCCAGTCTTTTTGTTTTTCCATAATCTGTCTGTTTGATTGACCATTGGGTTGCTGCATAGATCATTTTTAAAATTGTCGTCTTGCCAACCCCGTTCTCACCTATCAGAACATTAATTCCATCACAGAAATCTACCTTGAACGTATCACTGAACGAGTCCCCTTCCTCTATCGTTTTGACAGCTGCATTGTTTTTTCTCAAGTGACGCCTAAATACCATTACATTTAAAATTTCAATTGATTTGATTGCCATATCCGGCCACCTCCATCCCAGCTTTGTTTCTTCTACTATTATCCCCATCTATACCGGATCTATATCAATACTTTAGACAAATAAAGCTTTCTACAGATTTTTTAAGTTTCTCATTCTTCTGCCCGCACTTATATTTCAGTATAACAGATTGCACCGCAATGCGACAGAATAATTTTCCATGTTCATAATTCGTTCATAGTTCTTTGAAAAATTATTCAATAAAAACACATGATTTGGACATTTAAGCACTCTATACTATAAACATAAGGTGATACGAAATATACCTTACAGACAAAGCATGACAACTTACTTATTTTTAATAACTTTTTCATAATATATGCCAGGTAGTCAACAGGATTACCTGGCATCCTCCCTTTTATGGGCATAGTCTCCCAAACTCTTCCGCAATAATTTCTTGCATTTTTTTGCATTTTCCTGTATACATATATAGTACAGTATTTCACGATATTGTACTGGCGGTCGAAAAGACTGACCACCAGTATAAAATGATGCACACAGCCGCATAAGGAAATATGCCGCTTCGCGGCTGCGGCTGGCGCAATACTCACGGCAGATTTCATCTGTCGTGAGTATATAATGATAAGAGAATATTCCGCCTACGGCAGAACGTCCTGTCCGAATGGGGATACTCTCTTTTTTTATGAAGGAGGAACGGATTATGCTTGATGTGATAGCAAATGTAAACGGCGCCGTCAACGGCGTGGTGTGGGGTATCCCCATGCTGATACTCATCATTGGCACGGGCGTCTACATGACGGTCCGCACCAGGTTTTTTCAGATTGTGCGCGCCCGCCATGTGCGCGAAAAGACCATCGGAGGCGTGTTTCAGAAAGAGAGCGGCGTCACCACTTCCGGTGAGAAGGCATCCATCTCCCAGTTTCAGGCTCTGTGCACCGCGCTCGCCGCGACGATCGGCGTCGGCAATATCGCAGGCGTGGCTGCCGCGATTGCTGCGGGTGGACCCGGCACCATTTTCTGGATGTGGCTCTCCGCGTTCTTTGGCATGATGACAAACTATTCTGAAAATGTGCTCGGCATCTACTACCGCCGCAAAAACAGCCACGACGAATGGTGCGGCGGCGCAATGTACTACTTAAGAGACGGACTTGGTTCGAAAGAAGGCTGTTCCGGTATTGGAAAAGTGCTGGCTGTGCTGTTCTCCATCTTCTGCATCCTCGCCTCGTTCGGCATCGGAAACATGAGCCAGGTCAACACGATTGCAGGAAACATCACTTCCGTGTTCCGCATCGAAGCGCTCGACCGCACCATCTGGATTGGCGCCGCCAAAATCAACCTCTATGCGCTGGTGATCGGCATACTGCTCATGCTTCTGGCCGGGCTTGTGATTGTCGGCGGCATCAGGCGGATTGCGCAGGTCACGGAAAAATTTGTGCCGTTCATGGCATGTGCATACATACTGGGCGCGCTGATCGTGTTCATCGTCAACATCGGCAGGGCGGGGGAGGTGTTTGGCGCCATCTTCTCGTTCGCCTTCGGGCTGCGCGCAGTCGGCGGCGCTGCGGTGGGTCTTGCAGTCAAAAGCGCTGTCACGTGGGGATTCAAGCGCGGCGTGTTCTCAAACGAGGCCGGGCTTGGATCCTCGGTCATGGTGCACTCCGCATCCAACGTCGTGGAGCCTGTCAGGCAGGGCATGTGGGGAATCTTTGAAGTGTTCGCGGACACGATTGTGGTCTGCACGCTCACTGCATTCTCCATCCTGTCAACCGGGCTGATTGACCTGCACACGGGACAGATGCTCTCCACGAACGAGCAGACCGCACTTGTGAGCGAGGCATTCGGAACGGTGTTTCACTTCGGCGGCGTCAACATCGGCAGCGCTTTTATCGCGGTTGCGATTCTGCTGTTCGCGTTCTCGACCGTGCTCGGATGGAGCTACTACGGCACGAAGGCATGGGAGTTTTTGTTTGGAACGAAGTCGACCATACTCTACAAGGTTGTTTTTGTGGTGTTCATCGTGTTCGGCGCCACCATGAACCTCAACCTCGCATGGGACATCTCGGACTCATTTAACGGGCTGATGGCGATTCCAAACCTGATCGGCGTGCTGACACTCTCCGGCACCGTCATCAAAATCACAGAAAACTACATCGCGCGCACCTTTCACGGCTCGAAGGAGAAGCCAATGCTCTCCGCGTTCGAGGATATCCAGGCCGAGCAGGAGCACAAGCTGTGATCTGAAAATTTATTTTCATCGGGCGCACCACAAAAAAATGGGCAGTATAACCTGTCCATTTTTGTTATGGTTCTTCCCTGAGCAGGTTTCCACCCTGTCCAACCGTCTCATAGCCTGCAAAACTCAGATGTTCCCCAAGAACACTGTGCACACCTTTCTTATTGTACGAGTACAGCAGAAATCCTGAGCAGCGGTTTGCGTCGAGTCTGTCAAAGTCTGTCTCCTCGTCATTCCTGTGATACCTGTTCAGCTGATACTGCGCGCTTGGGTCGTTCGCGAGTGCCTCCTCAAACTTCCTGATGTTGATGTGTTCCGCAACGCGGCGCTCAAGGTCAGATTTGGCGTTTGCCAGCTGGCTCTCCTCCGCGGACGCCATGGATACATACTCCTGCATCTGCCTGGAAAGCTGCCCCTGTGCCTCCGAGCCGGACCCTCCGTAACCGTGGACGTACGTGTCCTCCCCGCGCAGGTCATACATCCTGTTCTCCCGCATCAGATACGTGCCCAGCGCCGCCTCAATGGTGCTGGTGTGCGCACTCTTCTGGCTGTTCTTGTACTTCGTGTTCTGTGAGATATTGTCTGCTGCGGCAATGCTCCCTATCCTGGAAACACGCTGCAGTGCCAGTTCCCGCCTTCTATTCAATTGTTCCACCTCCCTGTGGTTTCCTGTAAAATCCGTTTTACGACAGTACGAAAAATGTATATCTTATATATCGGCCAGTTTTTCTCATTCTTTAATCCCAAAAAGCATATTCCATATTTCCGGGATATGTGATATACTGAAATGGAATGCAGAAATTCGGTGCAGTAAAATAGGAAAAAGGAAAGGGAGTAATGAATATGTTTACTGAACAGAAACTGGAACAACACTATGCATCCATACCATCCGAGGCACTTCACATCATCCGCGATGAATACAAATGGGCGCTGGAAGAATGTGGTGTGCACAATGAGGAACAGATCAAGTACATAGAAAAAACGCTCAGCCTGCGCGGGGAAAGCCTGGCCGTGCGCCATAACCGCAAAATTCTTTTTCTATGCAAATGTGGACAGAGCCGTATCGTCACGACAAACGTTTCTGATGATCAGATTAAAATGTTTATCTTTGAGCAGTACAAGGTCGTCTGTCCAAAATGCAGGTCTGCAAACATGTATACATGGAAATATATGGACTAAGCAGCTGAAACGCTTTAAAATGTATCTGCATCGGGAAGGTAAAACGGCAGTGGAAACCAACCGGCAGGTGCATTTTTTATTTTGTCGCAGCGTTCCTGCTGTCCCATAAAACACAGCGGTGTCGTGAGCACACGAACCAGCTCCCGCGCTTCGAGTACCACATCCGCTTCCCGCTGCGTGCGCGACACACGGACAGCCTCCTCCGTGACAGACAGCAGATATCTTTCCACGCCGTCAGCCTGCGCACCCGCAACCGCAATCACGTACTCGCCTGCGGCAAGTGCACTGTATCTGCGCTTCCAGCCAAGCAGAAACGAGAGCACCGCCTCATAGTCGAGAATCTTGATCTGATGGGACATGGAAATGCTGAAGTTATCACATGCCTCTGCGAGCATTGTCCTCTTAATCTGCTCATCCACTCCCACGTTGACACTTACCGGATCCATGTCAAATTCCTGCATGAGATCGCACAAAAATCTGGCGGTATCGGCAAGTACCTCCATCTCAAACTCCACCACTGCCTTCTCATCTTCCGACAGGCACACATACCCCACAGGTGCACCCTTTCTCAAGATAACATACGCCGCAGCACGATAGCTCTGCAGGCACAGCCAGAAATCCTCCCGCGACCGCGCGGTCACATTTCTTCGCCTGTACAAAGCGTACAGTGCATCGAGATGCGGACTGTTTTCCCCGAACTCCTCGAAGCAGAATTCTGGAGATTCCAGTTCTTTCTTCGAGTAATTCCGGGCACAGCAGTGCCTGATATTTCCTCGCCCAATGTGAAAGCTGTAACGGGTTCCCGCACGCTCAAAACCGTAATGCTGGTATCTGTGCCGGTCTCCGTCGAGAATCATCAGTGCGCAGCCCTGTCTGCGCGCGTCCTCCTCCGCCCTTCTCATGAGCTCAATCATGTATCCCCTGCCTCTGGCGCCAGGATGTACGGAGACGGTGCCCACATAGACAGCCTGCAGCGCCGCTGCACACGCGCCCTGCTGCCGCAAGGTAAGGGGATACGTGTCGATCAGTGCTCTGATCCGGCCTTCTTCCTTTATCATGTGATGTGTCGGAAGCCCGCAGCGCCCCGCGGCATACGCCTTGGGCAGAAGCGATGCAAAATCAGTCGGTCCATAGTCCATGCTGAACACCATATTGGCAAAATCGAGTAGTTCCTCTGTTTTTTTGCTGCGCTCCGCCTCCGTGTACTCCTGGCCATACTGCTCACGGCAGTAGCTCCAGTCTCTGTCTCTTATCTGTTCCATATCTCCCATACCTGCGTGCTTCTCATTTCAATTCTTATTCTGCATCTGCCTTCTTGACTGCCTTGGGCTTTGCGACTGCCTTGGGTTTTGCAGGCACCTTGGGCTTGTCCTCCTCAGCCTCCCCGGACTCCTTCCCTTCCGATGCTTTCACTTCTGGTTCCGGTTCTTTTTCCGCTTCCTCCGTCACCGGAAATATGTCCTCGAGGTGGATATCCGCATAGCAGAGTGAACAGTGCCCATTGATTGCCGCGCCGTTGTTGACCTGGATCGTCTTTGCCTTGATATCGCTGTCGAGTATCGCCTTGTCGCCCACTGTGATACCTTCCCGGATATCAATCTTACCCTGGATCGCACCGTCCACGATGAGATTTTCTGCCTCGATATCCCCGAGAATCACTGTGTTCTCACGCACTGTAGCCCCCTTGGCGCACTGGATCTGCCCCACGATAAACGAATCCTTTGCAAACAGATCGTTCGCCTTGATGTTTCCTGTGACATCTCCTGATATATTTACGCGGCTGTCAGAGTTGATGTCACCGTTTACCACGCCGTACATCTCAAGCTTGCCATCGATTGTAATATTTCCGTTTATGACAGTTCCCTTTGGAATGATCGCAGTTTCCGTGCTGCTTGCTGTTGCAAAATTTTCCATTATATTAAACCTCCTCATATTCTTTCCTGCTCAGGTACTGTTAATGACTAAATCCTTACCTATATTATATTAAAGCCTATTTGGCACTAAAAATCAATAGCTTTTTTATCCCAATGTAAATACTTCAATATTTTGCGCAAGTCCTTTGGAGGTGTCCACAATCTTGTCAACCTCCGCGCTGCACTCGGTAACAATGTGGCTGAGTTCCTGCATCGAAGCGGATGTCTGCTGCATGTTTGCCGCGTTCTGCTCCGCGATGGCGGACAGATTGCGCACCGCGCTGAGCACGTTGGTCTTGAGGTTGTTCAGCCGGTCGATCTCTCCCCGGATATTGCCGACTGCACCGCTCACCTCTCCAATCTCATGATTCAGGCTGTTAAACACTGTGCGTGTCCTGCCAAGCTCATCCCCCTGCTTCTCCATCGCTGCCGTGACATTCTTCATCGTGTCGACTGTCGTGTTGGAGTTTGTGATCAGCATCGTGATGATTCCCGTAATGCGGCGTGCGGACTCCGCGGACTGTTCCGCAAGCTTGCGGATCTCATCTGCCACAACCGCAAATCCCCTGCCGTGCTCCCCGGCGCGGGCGGCCTCTATACTGGCGTTGAGTGACAGCAGGTTTGTCTGGTCCGCGATGCTTCTGATGACATCTGCCGCAGACTGAATCTCCTGCGCCGACTGGTTGGTCATGTTGGTCTGCTCATACACGATATCAAATGCATCCTTTGTCTCATCGCTGGTGCGGATCAGCTCCTCGAGCGTGCTCTCAGCACTCCTGTTGTAACCGCGCATCTTGTCCGTATTTCCCACGAGTCCCTCGACATTCTGCGCTGTGACCTCGACCGCGTCACCCATGTGCTGAACCTTGCTGCCGACATCCGCAGTGTCCTGCGCCTGCAGCGTCGAGCCCGACGCCATCACCTCCACCGCACTGTTCACTTTGCCGATATTTCCAGCCATTTTTCCAAAAGACCCCGAAAAACCGACTGAAATCTCGTCGAGATCCGACGAAGCACCCTTGATGTCCACCACAATGTCCGACAGCCTGTGCACAAGCTTCTCAACGCAGTGCGCAATGTCTCCGATCTCATCTGCTCTCCTTAGCAGTTTGTCCCCCACCTTCACGTTCAATTCTCCGTCAGCCACCTTGTTGAGCTGGGCCATAACCTCCTTGATCGCCCGGATTATAACACTGACGGACAACAGCGCAGCAACAATTCCCAGCACAAAAATCACGCTCAAAATCACTGCGTTTTTCGCAAAATTCGTAGTGTAAATAGCGTTGATATGGCTCTTCTCCAATCCCACGAAAGTCATGCCGACAATCTCGTCCGAGTTGTACTGATACAGCGGACAGTACATTGCATAGTATGTGCTGCCGCCAATCTCCACATTTTCAGAATAGTAATCCTGTCCTTGGTTGACCACCTGGTCAAATATCTCCGGATCCGCCTCCGTACCCACCATTCGGTTTCCAAGTGCATCCACAAGGCTTGTCGCCACCCGCATATTCTTATAAAAAACGGTGACCTGCAAGTCGACCTCGCTGCTGAATTTGTCAAAAAACTCTGTGTTGTCACTGATATTTCTCTTACCCTTGTAAAATTTTCCGTTTGTGTACATGTATGTACCCTGCGCAATATTTTCCACCGATGTCTCAAATGCATACTGCGCTGTCTTCAATTCATGCTGAACCATCACTTCCATAATGGACCCGCATGACGAGCTGATACCTGCCACAGCAAATGCAAACATCAGAATCAACGGAAGCGCTGCCACAAGCACGAGACGTGGTGTCAACTTCAATCCTTTTCTCTTCATCAATATCCCTGCCTTTCCGATCCCTTTCCGAACCCATCAAACCTCTTCCTATCCATACAGAACATCATAACAAACTGCCTGCAAAACGCGCTGTACATAGTTTAATGCTAACACACTTCGTTGTTATTTACAACATTTTATCATGTCCATATAAAATATTTGTAATTTTTACACAAAAAGATATGGCAACAACTCCATTCGTGAGCTGCTGCCACATCTGTGTCCTCTCCAAAATATTTTAGCAGTTTTTGTCCGCCGCACCTTCCTGCACGTCCCCGCCGCCAAAAAGCGGTGTCGAATAATACCGGTCCCCGCTGTCCGGCAGGAGCGCCACGATCGTCTTTCCCGCGTTCTCCGGGCGCTCTGCCAGCACAACTGCCGCGTGGAGCGCCGCGCCCGAAGAGATTCCGGTGAGAATCCCCTCCCGCCTTGTCAGCTCCCTCGACGTCTCAAACGCCTGGTCGTTCTCCACGGTGATGATCTCGTCATAGATGCCCACATCAAGCACCTTTGGTATAAATCCTGCGCCAATGCCCTGTATCTTATGTGCGCCCGGCTGTCCGCCCGACAACACAGGGGAGGCGGCAGGCTCCACAGCCACCACCCTGATATCGGGATTCTGCTCCTTTAAAAACCTACCCGCGCCTGTGATGGTGCCGCCGCTGCCGACGCCCGCGACAAATATGTCGACTGTCCCCTGCGTGTCCTCCCAGATTTCCGGTCCGGTCGTCTCATAGTGCGCCTGCGCGTTCGCCGGGTTGTCAAACTGGGCGGGAATGTACGCGCCCTCCATCTGTGCCGCAAGCTCCTGCGCCTTTGCGATCGCGCCCGCCATGCCCTTTGCGCCGTCTGTCAGCACGATCG
>CAMWOK010000108.1 GCA_947175845.1 uncultured Lachnospiraceae bacterium
ATGCTGCTGTTTTCCCGCTCCTCCTACATTGGAATGCACCGTTACGGCGGCATCTGGACCGGGGACAACCAGTCGTGGTGGTCGCACATTCTCCTGAATCTGAAAATGCTGCCATCTTTAAATATGTGCGGTTTCCTGTACACGGGCGCGGATTTGGGTGGTTTTGGCTCTAACACGACGCGGGATTTGATGCTGCGCTGGCTGGCGCTGGGCGTGTTCACGCCGCTGATGCGCAACCATACTGCGATAGGCACGCGAGAGCAGGAGTGCTATCAGTTTGAGCGCATCGAGGACTTCCGCCATGTGGTCGGCGTGCGCTACCGCCTGATTCCGTATCTCTACAGCGAGTACCTTAAGGCAGCACGCGAAAATACCATGTATTTCAGGCCGCTCGGGTTTGACTATCCCGATGACCGGCGGGCGGTGGAGACGGAGGACCAGCTCATGCTTGGCGGAGAGGTGATGATTGCGCCTGTCTACACGCAGAATGTGAGCGGAAGAACGGTCTATCTTCCGGAGGAGATGAAGTTTGTAAAGTTCCTGCCGGATGGCAGCATCTACGAGGAAGTACTCGGTCAGGGAACGCACTACGTCGAGGTGGCGCTGAACGAAGTGCCGCTGTTTATCCGCAAGGGCAAGTGCATTCCGGTTGTGGACGCGGCGGAGCATGTGGATGCGATAGATATGAGTACCGTGCAGTACCTTGGATACGACGGGGCGGCGTATCTGATCGCGGAGTGAACAAATACATGGATACTTGGGAAAAGGCACAGAAATTAAATAAAAGGGGAATGCAGATATGCAGGAGTGGGGATTGCCGGTGTCCCGCGGTGCAAATCACAGACATAAAAAAGAAAAGGCGTGCAGGCGCCTTTTCTTTTTTATGGTGCGCCCTGCGGCGCACAGGCAGGAAAAAGCTTTTCTCTGCCTGATTTACTTCAACAAATGATTTAAAGCATTCATCAGATTGTCAATATTGATTGGCTTGGCGATATGACCGTTCATGCCGCTGCGCAGGGCCTCCTGTTTATCCTCCTCAAACGCGTTTGCCGTCATTGCGAGAATCGGTATGGATGCGAGCTTTTTATTCTTGAGGCTGCGGATTGCGCGCGTAGCCTCGTAGCCGTTTAGGACGGGCATCTGCACGTCCATCAGGATCAGATGGAAATATCCTGGTTTAGAGGCCTTGAGTTTGTCGACTGCCTGCTGTCCGTTTCCGGCGATCTCCACGGAAAATCCGGCTTCCTGCAGAATTTCAGCGGCGATCTCCTGGTTCAGTTCATTGTCCTCCACCAGCAGAAGCCGTTCGGTGTGTGCCGGCGTCTCACTCTGACTGTCGTCCGCATTCTGCTCGCTGTCAGTGCTGGTGATGGAGTGCAGGCATTCGCGCAGCTCGGACAAGAACAGCGGTTTGCTGCAGAATGCTGTGACGCCGGCCTCTTTTGCCTCCTCCTCGATGTCTTCCCAGTTGTAGGCGGTCAGCACGATGATCGGCACGTTACCGCCGGTTTCTTTCTGGATCCGGCGGGCAACCTCGATCCCGTTCATATCGGGCAGCAGCCAGTCAATGATATATACGGAATAGTAATCCTTGCGGGTGACTGCCTGGTGGGTGCGCAGAACGGCCTCCTTGCCGGACATAGTCCACTCTGCGCGCATACCAATCTGCTGCAGCATGTAGGAGACACTGTCGCAGGTGTTGAAGTCATCGTCCACGACAAGCGCCCTGCAGCCTTGCAGCTCTGGAATCAGGGGAGACGCCTTGGCCTCCGAGCTGATTCGGAAGGTGAAGGATACCGTGAATTCCGAACCTACATTCTGTTTGCTTGTCACACTGATCGAACCGTTCATCATGGTCACGATATTCTTGGTGATCGCCATGCCGAGTCCGGTTCCCTGGATACCGCTGATGGTGGAGTTGCGCTCGCGCTCAAACGGTTCAAAAATGTGGTTGACAAACTCCTCGCTCATTCCGATGCCGGTGTCCTTGACCTGGAATTCATAGTTGGCGTGCCCATCGAGGGCAGCCGCTTTCTGTGTGACCTTGATGCTGACGATACCGCCCGCGGTCGTGTATTTGATCGCGTTGTTGAGCAGGTTTAACAGCACCTGATTCAGGCGCAACCTGTCACAGTAGATGTTTTCGTCCTGCACGTCGATGGCATCCATGTACAGCTCAAGCTGCTTGGAATGGATATCCGCCTGGATGATGTTGCGCAGACCATGCAGGATTTCCGGGAGGCTGCAGAGTTTCTCGGAGAGCGGCATCTTTCCGCTCTCGATATGGCTCATGTCCAGGACATTGTTGATCAGGTTCAGCAGATGATTTCCGGAGGTCATGATCTTCTTGAGATAGCCCTCAACCTGATCCGTGTGTTCCAGACGCCCAAGTGCCAGGGTGGTAAAACCGATAATAGCGTTCATCGGCGTTCGGATATCGTGGGACATATTTGAAAGAAACACACTTTTGGCCTGGCTGGCACGGTTTGCCTGCATCAGAGCATCCTCGAGAATGGTATTTTTCTCCATCTCGCTGCGCGTCTCCTCATCGATGCTGTGGAAACCAAGAACAATTCCGCAGCTCTGGCTCCAGTCCCCGGCACACACGGCCTTCATCTGGAAGTAGCGCATCTCGCCGTAGCAGATTGTGCGGTAATTGACCGAGTACACTTTTTTTTCGGCGAGCCGCTGCATCAGGTTCTCATGTGAGAGCGCTTGGCGCAGAGTCTCCCGATCCTCCTCGTAGACGCACTGCTCAATGTACATGGAAAAGTTATCTGCGAGGGACAGTTCCCCGGCAAAGAGTTCGCTCAGAATCTTGGATTCGCAGTCGTTGATGCGGATGGCTTTTCCCTTCTCGGTATCCAGATCGAAGAAGCAGACCAGGTTGTAGTCGGCACTCAGCGCCTGGATTAATTCCATCTGGCGCCGTTCACTCTCTCTGCGCTCGGCTTCCTCATGCAGCCGCTGGGTGGTGCAGTCCAGGAGAAAACGCTGGTAGAACAGGTTTCCGTTTTCCTTGATCAACTTGATGTTTCCCATAATATGCAACAGATCACCGCTGGCGTGAAGCACGCGGTATGCGACATTGACGCTGTCCCCCTCGTTTTGCAGCGATTGGATGCTCTGCCGGAGCGCGTCCCGGTCCTCGTCCACGACGGATGAGGCGATCATGTCAAATCCATCCTGCACCAGGGCTTCCTGTGATTCGTATCCCAGAATTCTCAGGGCGGCACTGTTGATGCTGATGATTTTGGAGCCGTCCACGGAGTGGCACAGAATGCCGCAGTCCATGGTGGTGAACAGGGTTTCCAGCGTCTTGGTTTTCGAGATGAGCTGCTGCCTGTACTCGTTTTCCTGGGTGATGTCGATGCCGACGCCCACTGTTCCCATGACGCTTCCGTCCAGATCGTACAGAGGGGATTTATATGTAGTCAGCAGCCGGGCGCCATCCCGGGTCTGTACCGTCTCCTCGGAAACGCAGGTCTTTTTCAGGGTCATGACCTCGCGCTCCGACTCGATGCAGGCGGGATCGTCGTGATCGACATCCCAGATGTAGGCATGCCCCTGGCCTTCGACCTGATCTTTGGTCTTGTTGACGGTCTGGCAGAAGCTGTCGTTAACTTTCTCGTGAATGCCGTCCCTGGTCTTGTACCAGATCAGGTTGGGCACGCTGTTGATGGCGGATTCAAGATACTGGTTTGACTCCCAGAAGTCCTTTGACAGTTTATAGTTCTGCTGCCAGCGCGCGAAGTGAAACCTCAGCTCGCCATCGGACAGGGGCAGTGTCCAGATGTCATGGATCGCAGCCAGGCTCTCTGCCTGTCCTGTCAGGGCTTCGGCCTGCTTTCTGTCAGCGAGAACGATCAACTCTGCATCCGGCCTCTTTCCTGAGCTCAGAATCTGCATGGTGGCATCCAGGTCCATATCGTGCAGGTTTGCGATGATGACGTCCGCTTTTGAGATCATTGTTTCATAGGGCATCTTGCTCTCAAAGTACTCATGCGTAAAATGCTCAAGAGGAGGCATATCCTCAATCAATTTAAACAGTCTGCGCTGACTGCCAAGAAAAAAGAAGTTTATGTGACAATGATACATTGTGAAATCCTCCTGTTGGATTGGGTAATCTTAATTAGGAAATGGTTCTGACCATTGCGTTTTGAACAGTGTCTAAACAATACTATTCTATCAATCCCCGAAATCGATGTCAATGTCTATCACGTTTTAAATTGCAGTCTGCACACAAAATCGGTATATGTCATTTTTTTCTACATATACTATCAATTGGAAAAAAAATGTGGTATGATCTGTAAAGAGCAGTTTTGCATAGTTGATGAGGAAATGGAGTCGGGGATATGTGTGGAATAGCAGGTTTTTGCGGCAATCCGAAAAACTGGAGAGAAAATATTGAGCGGATGAACAGACGGATGTACCACAGAGGGCCAGATGCCGGAGGGGTGTGGGCCAGCGCGGATGCGGACGTGGTGCTTGGGCACCGCCGGCTTGCGATCGTGGACCTGTCGGAGAACGGTGCGCAGCCGATGCACTCGGCCTCGGGGAGATTTGTGTGCGTGTTCAACGGTGAGATCTACAATCACCGCCGGCTTCGGGACAAGCTGTTAAAAGAGAAGAAAGTCACTGCATTTCGAGGGACCTCCGACACAGAGGTGCTAGTCGAGGCGGTTGAGGCGTACGGTGTGCAGGAGACCATCAGGCACTGCAAGGGAATGTTTGCCCTCGCGCTCTACGACAAAAAGACCGGAAAGCTGACGCTCATCCGGGACAGAATCGGAGAGAAGCCGCTGTACTATGGATTTGTGAACGGGTATTTTGTGTTTGCCTCGGATATTGGCTCCATCAGCGCGCTGGATGATTTTGACAATCCGATTGACACAAAGGTGCTGCAGCTGTATTTTATACATGGATATATTCCGGCGCCCTACTCCATTTATCAAGATATCTACAAACTGGACGCGGGCTGCATACTAGAGCTCGATGTCCCGTACAAAGAGCCAAAAGTCAGCGCTTACTGGTCTGTGCGGGAGGCGGCAAAATATGGTCAGGCCCACCCGTTTCAGGGAAGCAGGCAGGAGGCGGCGGACGAGCTCGAGCGTCTTTTAAAGGCATCCATCAGGGAGCAGATGGTGGCGGACGTCCCGGTCGGCGCATTTTTGTCGGCGGGCATTGACAGCAGCACGGGCGTTGCGCTGATGCAGGCACAGTCAAACCAAAAGGTCAAAAGCTTTACGATCGGGATGGATGATCCGGCGTACAACGAGGCGGTCTATGCAAAGGAGATTGCGCGCCATCTGGGCACAGAGCACACAGAGCTCTACATCACTGCGGAGGATGCCAGGGCTGTGATTCCGCGTCTTTCCGGTATTTACGGGGAACCGTTTGCAGACTCCTCACAGATCCCGACCTATCTGGTGAGCAGGATGACGAGGGAACATGTGACAGTGTCCTTGAGCGGCGACGGAGGGGACGAGCTGTTCTGCGGGTATGGAAGCTACGCGTCGATAGACAGAATTTGGGGAAAGATGAAAAACTGTCCCTGCGGCGTGCGCAGGCTTGCAAGCAGGCTGCTGGTCGGAAATCCGCTGATAAGGAATAACCAGCTGATTCAGACGAAAGCGTATCTTCTGGCGGCAAAAAGCCCGGAGCATCTGTACGAATTATCCAATGCGCAGGAGGCGTCAAATCTTCGGATAGCGCTGGAGAAGGAGACATATCCATACAAGCATAACAGTTTTCCATATGGTGCGCTGCAAGACCCTAAAAGCAGCATTATGCTGATGGACATGGAAGTCTACCATCCCGACGATATTCTGGTCAAGGTGGACCGCAGCGCGATGGCAGTGTCGCTGGAGACGAGAGTGCCGATGCTGGACAAGGATGTCGTGGAGTTTGCGTGGACGATTCCCATGGCGTACAAAAAGCAGGGCGGTGAGGGGAAGCTGCTGCTCAGGGATGTGCTGTACCGCTATGTCCCGAAGACGATGATGGAACGGCCAAAGAAGGGCTTTTCAATTCCAGTCGCACAGTGGCTGCGGGAGCCTGGGCTGCGTGAGTGGGCACAGGCTCTGCTCGATGGCAGCCTGATTCGGCGGCAGGGGATTCTGGATGCCGATGCGGTGGAACGGATCTGGCGGGACTTTATAGACAATGGAAACTGGAGAATCCAGATCTGGTATATTCTGATGTTCCAATCATGGATGCAGGACGAAGCAGTCAGAGTGTCGTGCGGAGGATAAAATGATTTCTGTATTTTTAAGCTGGTTATATATCGCGGCCACTGCATTTCTGGCGGGGTACGGACTGTGTGCGCTGGTTCACAAAACACTGAACTATCCGATCCGCGACATTGGCTGTATCGTCGCGGTGGGGCTGATGACAGTCACTGTGTACGCACAGATCTTCAGTCTGTTTTACAAGGTTGGTGCGGCTGCGAACGCTGTTCTGGCTGTGGTGTGTGTGGTGATTGCGGTGCTTGAAAGGCGCCGCATCACAGAAGCTCTGACACGGGCGTGGAGCGGCAGAAGCGTTATGTGGAAGCTCTCTGTGGTGCTGGGGGCTGCAGTCTGGTGCTTTTGCACATCGAGAGGTTACATGCACTATGATTCCGATCTGTACCATGCACAGAGCATACGGTGGATTGAGGAGTACGGCGTTGTGAAGGGACTGGGCAATCTCCATGTGCGGTTTGCCTACAACAGTTCCTTTTTTGCACTTTCGGCACTTTACAGCATGAAGTTTCTGACGGGGCGATCGCTCCACACAGTCAATGGGTTTATGGCACTTCTGCTCTGGGTGCAGGTGCTGCCACTCTTTTGCCGTTCTTGCAGAAAAGGACAAAAGAGGACTGTGGTGACAGACTTTGCAAGGCTCGGCGCGCTGTATTATCTGACGGTTATCTACAGTGATATCGTGGCTCCGGCATCGGATTATGCGATTATGTGCGTGGTGTTTTTTATTGTGATCAGGTGGCTGGAGCTGCTTGAGAAGCAGGAGGACAGCGTCGTGCCGTATGCGCTGCTGTGCGTGGCGGCCGTGTACGCAGTGACCTTGAAGCTGACAGCGGGACTGATATTGCTCCTGCTGGCAAAACCCGTTTCCATGCTGGTCAGGGAGAAAAACTGGCGCGACACTGGGATCTATCTTGCGATGGGCATCGTGACAGCGGTGCCGTGGCTTGCAAGGACAGTGCTCATATCGGGGTATCTGCTTTATCCGTTTCCAGCGTTGGATCTCTTTGACGTGGACTGGAAAATCGATGCGGCAAAGGCGGCGCTCGACGCGGCGGAGATCCGGACATGGGGCAGGGGGCTAAACAACGCGGCACTCGCAGACCTGCCGATGACACAGTGGTTTTCCGGCTGGTTTGGCGCGCTTCCTGCGACGGGAAAGCTTTTGGTTACAGGCGACCTTGTCTGTGTGGCTGTCTTTGTGATTCTGGCAGTCTCTCTGCTCTGCCGCAGGCGCAGCGCAGAGAGACTGTTAAGAGGGCAGATTCTTGTGCTCGCTGCGGTGCTGGTCTCGTACGGATTCTGGCAGTTTTCAGCGCCGCTTCTGCGCTATGGATACGCATATGTTCTGCTGACAGTTACGATAACAAGTGGTATTTTATGCGATATTTTGACAAAATCCTTTGACAAATGGCAAAAAAAGGATATGATAAGAAAGATAACTGTTTTTGGAACCTGTGCACTGTGGGCTTTCTCGGCTGTAAAACTGACGTCTCTTGCGCGGTACTGCTGCGGCAAGGCGGGAGAACAGCGGTATGTATGGCAGCAGGATTACGGGAGTTATGCGCTTGAGAGCTATGTGGTGGAGGATGTCACATTTTATTATCCGGTGCAGGATGACCGGGTTGGGTATGATTCTTTTCCGGCGATCCCAAGACCGGTGAAGATACAGTTTCGGGGAGCGTCGGTCGCAGAAGGGTTTTATCCTGACAGGGAAGAGCGCTGACAGGTTTCTGGTTTAGGAGGAATGGTAAGGGAATGAGACGGATACATGTACCGGAGTGGATAACGGCAGGTATTGCATTTGTCTATTATTGGATTATGGCGCTGTATAAGCTCACGGACGCACCGATCTGGCAGGATGAGTCGATGGAATTTTATTGTTCCATACCTGTGCAGGGCACGATCAGGGGCGTGACGAAATACGCTACCATGTACGAGCGCATCGCGAATATACAACAGCAGCCGCCGCTGTACAACTGGCTGATGTGCGTGTGGCTCCAGGTGCGTGAGGACGAGTGGTGGTATCGGTTTTCGAGTGTTGTGTTCGGATTTATTGCAGCGGTGGGACTGTATTTTGTGATAAGAAAGCTATGTGACCGCTATATGGCGGCCTTTTGTGTTGTGATTTATTCCAGTATCTACATTCTGATGTACTATATAAAGGAAGCATCTGAATACTCCCTGCTGCTTCTGATACTGTTCTGGCTGCTCTATGTGTGGCTTCTGGTGTGCGAGCAGATGGACAACAGGCGGGTTCTTCTGTTCACGCTGTTCTGTGTGCTGTCGGTGTTTACCCATTACGGAGCAGTGTTTGTCGTGGTGCCTTTCGGGATCAGTGTTCTTGTGATGGCGGTTCGGAGGAAAGCGTGGGGCTGTCTGAAGCTGAGCCTTGTGTCTGACCTTGTGGCGGGCGGAGTGGGCGGCTTCATTC
>CAMWOK010000109.1 GCA_947175845.1 uncultured Lachnospiraceae bacterium
CTTGGCAAAGGCATGGATCAGCATTGTATGGTTTTTGTTCTCGTCGAGCCTGCCCACCGCAACGATCAGATCCGCGCGCTCCGCGCAGATTTTCCTGCCCAGAAACTGCGGATTTAACGGATTTGGCAGAATCGCGCTCCTCCTGCGGACCGATCTCGGAAAAAAGGCACCCGCGCGCTCTGTCTGGAGCACCACGCCATCCGCAAACCGGAACACAAGCCTTGCGATAGTCCGCATCAGCCTCCCCTCGTACTCCATGGTAGGCTCTCCCCTCACCGACACGACGACTTTCGACGGCAGAAACGCCGCGGTCATCACTGCCATCAGATTGTTTTTCCCGAGAAAGGACAGGATGACATCCGGCTTGTACGCCTTCCAGATATCCCGGAGGGCGGAAAAACGGACGATAAAATTTTTGATCCGCCCGCCCTGCAGCATGGATTCATCCGGCTCCGAGCAGACACGGCGGATCTCCGGCGAAACATGATACTCATTTTCTCTTCGATACTGGGTCACAAGAATCACATCGTATCTCTGCGCGTGAAAATACTCTGCAAGATTCACCATAACCCGCTCAGATCCCCCCTTTTGAAGGGAACTGATAAACAAAACGATCCTTTTCATACAGTAACTCCTAATTGATATACGCCTGGTACCACTGCTGGAACACAAAGAACGACCACGCGACCTTGGAATAGTTTGCTCCCGAAGCAGGCCCCCTGTCTCCGGTTTTCAGGTATGTGTTGATAAATTCATGCACGTACTGCACATCAAATATCCCCTGTTGTTTCAAAAACGCCTCGCTGCTCATGTCCTCTAAGGCTTCCCGCAGCGGGCCGCGCATCCACTTGTCAAGCGGGACACCGAACCCAACTTTCGGGCGGTCCAGCAGATTTTGTGGAATATAGTCGTAAGCGATATCCTTTAAGATCCGCTTCTTGACGCCGCCAGCATACTTGTACGCGTGCGGCAGGCGGTATGAATACTCCATCACATTGACATCGAGAATCGGGCAGCGCGCCTCGATGGAATACTTCATGGTGGCCCTGTCCACCTTGCAGAGAATATCTCCCGGCAGATACGTCTCCTCGTCGAGCAGCATCCTGCGCTCCTGCCAGCTGCGCGCGCGATACCTGGACTCGATCGGAAACTTAAACGGCACGCCGCTGTCCGGAAGCATCCGGTCAATCACACGGATGTAGGTTCTCCCTCCAAGCTGTGTCTTTGTCTCCGCATCGCGGTTGCCCGCCACCACCTGCACCCGGAACGGAAGCTTCTCAAACAGCCCAAGCTTTCTGAGCGGCGGCAGCTGGCACACGCCGTAGGTCATGCCCCCCAGGACATCCAGCTTCTGCGCCTGCGCCACATTGTCATAGATGTTGTATCCGCAGAAAAACTCGTCCCCTCCGTCTCCTGACAGAACAACGGTCACATCCTTTGCCGCGAGGCCCGCCACCAGCATCGACGGAATCTGTGAGCTGTCCGCAAAAGGTTCGTCGTAGTACTGCGGAATGCTCTCCACCAGATCAAACATCGCCCGCTCGTCAATGTAGAGCTCCGTGTGCAGCGTGCCGAGATGCTCCGCCACCATTTTCGCATATTTCGCCTCGTTGTAGCGCTCCTCGTGAAAGCCGATGGAGTACGTCCTCACCGGCTCGCTGCTCACCTCCTGCGCGATCGCCGTGACGAGCGAGGAGTCATATCCGC
The DNA here is from genome assembly GCA_947175845.1 of uncultured Lachnospiraceae bacterium. Classification (GTDB taxonomy): domain Bacteria; phylum Bacillota; class Clostridia; order Lachnospirales; family Lachnospiraceae; genus COE1. The sequence goes on from CAMWOK010000109.1 coordinate 1,708, forward strand.
CGCTCAGAAACGCACCGACCGGGACGTCCGCGATCATTCTCTTCTGCACCGCATCCCTCAGAACCGCTTTCAGCCCGGCTTTTGCCTCCTCGTAAGAACCAGGCGGGTTCTGTTTTTTTGCGTGGTACACCTTTGCGATGTCCCAGTACTTGTGCTTCGTAAGCCTGCCGTTCCCAAACCGGATCATCTGCCCCGGTTCCACCTTGTACACCTGCTCAAAGATGGAGTCCGGCTCATTGACGCACTGCTGGTACAGATACCGCTTGAGCACGCCCTTTCGGATGCTCCTTGGAAACCCCGGACACTCCATGATGGGCTTCAGCTCTGATGCAAACACGAGATTGTCCCCGTCGAGCCAGTAATACAGCGGCTTCTTGCCGATTCTGTCCCGCACGAGATACAGCTCATTTTTCTCCCTGTCGTACAGGGAGATCGCAAACATGCCCTGAAAGCGGTCCACGCACGCAATCCCCCACTTCAGGTACGCCGCCAGAATCACTTCCGTGTCACAGCGGGACTGAAAGGGATAGTCGCTGAGCTCCTTGCGAAGTTCCAGAAAGTTATAAATCTCACCATTGTAGGAGACCACAACCCGGTTGTCGCAGGAGTGCATGGGCTGGTGTCCGAGCGCGGACAAATCCAGGATTGAGAGGCGTCTTTGCGCCATTCCGACACAGTATCCGCCCGCTCCGTCAAACAGCTCCTCCCCGCTGTCGTTTGGCCCTCTGTGAACCATGGTATCATTCATCTTTCTGAGCTGGTCCAGCGTTATTTTTCTCCTCGATACAAAACCGCATATCCCGCACATGCCCGCATCCCTCCTGTTTTTTGAGACAGCCTATCCCAACGGCTCCATAAAATAGTCCCTGTACTCGCCAAAATCCTTACATTCATTGTCGATGCTGTCAATCAGCTCGATATATTTTTCCCGCACCAGCGCCTTATAGTTCTCAAAATTGTCGTACCCTTTTTTGGTCCAGGCAAACGGGTGTGTCAAAATCTGCACCTTGTCATGCGCTAATATCGTGTGCTCATCAGGATAGCCATACCGCCAGATGTGATTGGCGTCCGACATGTATTTGACCGCCAGCACGGAATCCTTACCCGCACTTTCCGAGAACGTAAAAAACTCGTCCTGATACGCGTTGATAATACCTGGCAGCTTGATGTTCTCCGCGAGCACTGCCGGTGAGGGGCGGTGTACCGAAAACTCTGAGATCTCAAATCCCAGCATCTCACTCAGCATGTGCATCTCCCTGATAATCTGCCGCCGCACCTCCTGCATGTCCGTGATTCCATTCAGCGCAAAATGCAGGCCAATTTTATGTCCCCGCTCGTGCATGTCGCAGATCAGATCCCTGTTTTTTCTGGACAACAGATTATAGGAATTGTTTGTCCACTGAAAAAAGAAAGTCGACACAAAATCCATGCTGCTCTCCACCTTCGCAAGCGCATATGCCCGCTCGACACTGTACTCCACGTCATGACGCATGATGATAAACTTGTCCTTATGCAGCGCGGCCGCATAGTCGCTCTGCAAACCGGTCGCCTTGATAATCCTCAAAATTTCTCTGTATTCACTGTACGAAAACATTGTACCTTTCCCCCGATCTCATTCTCTGTGTGCTGCCCCGCATATCTCTTCAATGTAGTGCTGCCACTGTTCGAAAATCGCCTGTGCGTTCGCCCTGTGGGCGATGTTGCGCGCCTCTCTTCCCAGCTTCTGCGCGTATTGCGGATCTTCAATCAGCTTGTTGATTCCGTTCTCAAGCGCCCTCTGATCCTTTATCGGTATCAGCAGGCCATTCACGCCATCCTCCATCACTGTCCGCGGCCCGCCGCAGGGACAGTCCGTGGCCACGATCGGAAGACCCAGCGCCATCGCCTCAAGCAGCGCATTAGGCATCCCCTCCCAGTCCGAGGAAAACGCATAGACTGCCGCCTCGGTCAAATCCCGCTCCAGCGAGTCACTGGCGCCCATCAGTTTAATGTAATCTGATGCGCCGTTCTCCGCAATGATCTGCTCGAGGATCTGCCGCGTGCCGTCAAAGGAATCTCCTCCATATATCTTTAAGACATAGTCCGGATGTTTTTTGTGCACCTCGATAAACGCCCGCAAAAGCATCGGCTGGTTCTTGAAATCCACCAGCCTGCCCGACTGCACAACCTCCTTTTTGCGCTGCCGTGGCTCTGGCTGTCCGATATATTTATCATTCAGCGGATTCAAAATAATTCTGGAATTTTTCTGTAAAAATGGCGCAAAAAATTCTTTTTGTCCCTCCGTCTGAAACACGCAGCCCGCAGCTCTTGGGAACAAAATCGGTATCTGCAGCCTGTCAGACCACGCATCGTAATGTCCTACAGGATCCGTGCGGATGGATATCAGAACTGGTACATGCGTTCCATAAGAGGCCATCAGCGCCCTGTAATTCGCCCTCTGCGCAAACGCAATCAGGATGTCCGGCTTCTCTGTCAGCATAAACCGGCGCAGATATCTGATTCGCAGCAAAAACTGTGCGATGCGATTTTTCCTGTCATCGCCCTCCCTCAGTCCTACATGGATCCTTCGGACCCCGCGCTCAAGCCCAAACTCATTCTGTCCATACCACTCTGTCGCGACCAGAACTTCGTACCCTTCCCTGCAAAACTGATTTGCCAGATTGGATACCACCCGCTCTGCTCCGCCCTGTTCTAGGCAGTTTAAATGAAACGCTATCTTATACTTCATCTTGTCTATCAGATTCCTCACTCCAAAATATCTCCCACCGCCAGTGGGACCTCACATTCATACCGTTCTATCAACAAGGATCCATCCACAGTTCTCACAATGGGCTTTTGGTCAAATATGTCAACAATCTCCCCGGGCATATACGCGGAAAAATCAATCATCTCGTCAAACGGATGCACTTCCCAAATCCGGACCGTCTGCCCCCTGCATATGGCAAACGCTCCTGGAAACGGCTCGGACACACCGCGCACCAGATTGTATATGGTTCTCGTCCGCTCATGAAAGTCAATCTTGCCGTCCGCCGCTGTGCGTTTTCCATACCAGGAATCAAAATCCTTTGAGTCCGTCCGCACGGTTATCGTTCCCTCCTGGTAAGCCGTGAGCAGCTTTCTTATCAGATTTTTGGAACAGATCATATTTTTGTACTGTGCGGTGCGGATATTGTCATAGGGGGTGATGGAAAACATCTCCGTGGCAAACACGTTCGGGCTGTCCGCCTTCTCGTCATACCGAAACAAATTCAGGTTAAACCGCGTATCCCCCAATATGATAGACCAGTTCAGCGGGGATCTGCCTCTTCCAAACGGAAGATAACCGCTGTTTCCATGAAAGCCGTACACACCGTACACAAACTTGTCCAGCACGTACTTTGGAATCAGGCGCTGCCATCCCATAGAAATTGCAAGTTCAAACGTGTTCTCCTCCATAAATGTTCTTGTCTTCTCATCTGTCAGGAAATAACTGTCCGCCTCAAAAACCGGAATCCCGTATCTGTCAGTCAGCACAGAGAGTCCCTTGTAGCCTGACACCTGATTTTTCTTCAACACTGCGCTGTTGATTGTGATCACCAAATCAACCGGGCGTATGTTGTTGTGGATAAACTCCACAATAGTTTCGGAAGTATCCTTCACGCCAAAAACAACCAGATTATAGTTCATAGTGCATCGCTCCTCCTCGCGCTTTTATTCTGCTGCCACCTTTCTGTGTGTATACCACTGTATGCACAGAACCACCCCCGCCTGATAAAACAGCGCGGTGTTGTAGAGCATATACCGCATCTGCGGGTATATCGTCAGGGATGTAAAACACACATTGACGACAATCGCCGCCGCCACTGCCGCCGCAAACCCCAGGCCCTCGCGCACGTTCTTTCGTTTCAGGTACAAGAACAGCGCGGCGTACGCGCCGTAAATCAATACCGCAGCCCAGTTCAACAGCCTGTGCACCTTCAATATCGTGGTGATCATGCCATGTATGACATTGCATACAAAGAGTTTTATCAGGTTCGGGATGCTCGGGACGAGCAGCTCCTTCATCATCGCATTCGCTGTCTGATTGTAATGCTCCTGCCGCGCCTCCTCGGGAATGCCCTGCTTTTCCTGGTATTCCCGCATCACAGGCATGACGATATCAAATTTGATCCGATCGTAGGACATGCTGTAATGATCCTGTATCACCTGCCAGTTTCGCAGAAATCTTCCCTGCATTTCGGGCGGCAGATCCTGTCTGGCGTAGGCGATGTTGTATTGCTGCTCCTCGGTCCGGCGCATAATCTCAAGAAACAGCTCCCGGCGCTCCTGCGTCTGCATCACATCCGCCATACCTGTGTCGGCAAGGTACAGCTCCGTTCCCAGTATAAAACTTGAATCCCCGGAGTGTGCGGTAAAAACCCCGCGCACCACAAGGTTATAGCTGCAGTCTATCAGCGTCACCGCCGCCAGCGCTGCAGTCCCCAACAGCACCGCCAAAACCATTTTTCTGAGCAGACGCCCTTCCCGCCAGCCCACATAGAGAAGGCTGAGCGCCAGAAGGATCAGCGTGATCAGCATCTGCTTTCTGATGGATATCAACACGACCGACCACAACAGCGCCGCCGCCGCACTTTTTCTGCTGTGGTCGTAGACAATTCCAAGAATGCTTAAAAAGAAGAAAATCCACAGGGAATAGCACAATCCCTCCGTCTCAATGCTGTTGTAATAGCTGTATCTTCTCTGCGCCACAAACCTGTTTAAAAGTGTCACTCCATACTGTATCACAAGGATTGACAGCGTCCCAAAAGCCCCCAGGCCAAACCGTCTCCTCAGTCCTGACGTCACCGCCGCCGCCGCGAGCGCTGCGACAATGCACTGGACGACCACTGCCGCATCCAGCGCACTGCCGCCAAACAGAAACCGCATTGCCGCCAGAAACGTACAGTATCCGGGTTCCCTGTCGCTGGTCATCTCAATATAAGACTGCGCGTCCTGCGTCAGTATGATGCCATCCATCCAGTACCAAACCAGATAAAAAACCATACTGACCGCCACGACCCCCAGCCACAAGAAAATTTCTTTCCTCTGTCCCTGTCTGTTCTCCAAGCGTTTCACCATTCTTTTCCCATCAATTTTGTAAGATTTCCGAGATACTGCTGTGTCCCGAACCTTCTGGCCCGCTCTGCTGCCATCTCTCTATAATGCCCATAATAGGCATCATCCGTCAACATCTTTTTGAGCTCCCGCGCAAAAATCTCCTCCTCAGCCATGACATGTTCGGGGTTCAAGTCCTTGTCCCCCTGAAAAACCGGCGTGAGAATGCCGTACTTTGCATAGTGCACACAGTTCTGGTCAGCGCACAGCGTGTAGTCCTCCTGCAGAATCTCGGCCGGTCCGGTCTTGCAGTTGGCGCTGATGCACGGGAGCCCGCACGCCATCGCCTCTATCAGCGCATTTGGAAATCCCTCGCTCTGCGAGGTCAGCGCGTACACGTCCGCCCTTCTCAGAAATGCGAACGGATTTTGCTGCATCCCCGTAAACAGGACATCTGCACCCATCCCAAGCGCTTCTGCAAGCTTTTTGTACTCCCGATAATCGCCGGCTCCGACAATCATGAGCTTCACGTCCCCAACATCCTTTCTGACCAGCGAAACCGCCTTTATCAGGTGCCAGAATCCCTTGACATCATGCGCCCTCCCCATCGAGACTACCGTTTTCCCGCCGCGGGCAAAGAACCCGTCAAACTCCGGCGGCGTGCCGAGTGCGGACTGCGCTGCAATCTGTCCGATATCGCACGGATTGTACAGCACTGCGGACTGCTTCGGATGAAACTGACGGACAATCTCCTGCTCCATCACACAGGTGCAGCTGATCACCCTGTCCGCAAGGCCGCACACCAGTTTCATGGAAGCGCGGCTGCTCAGCGCCCCGTATCCCCTGATGCCCGCCCACGTGATCTCCGTGTGCCTTGACAGGACATTCACAAGATTTGCCGTCGGCCCGAAGCTGTAGCTGAGCGCAATGCCCAGCTCCTTTTTGAGCTTCCTCACGCGCCGGACTCTGCGCACTACATTCAGCGCCTTTCCCGCCCTGCCGGAGACCGCCCCCAGCTCTAAATCTATCAGGTGCACGCCCGACACATCATAGATCATTCCCGCCGTGTTGAACACCACCAGATGAACCTCGCACACGTCCTTGAGCAGCTGCGCAGTCTGTGCGCACACGCGCTCAAGCCCCCCCTGGTCAAGCATCGGCACAATCAGCATAATCTGCCTTCTCTTATTTTCCCTCTCCAACTCAGTTCACTCTCCGCATCAATTTCATGCCTGCGACAGCCAGCTTTCCGAGCAGTGTGTTGCCCGCAAACACATTGTAATAGGTGATCTTGTCCCCGCCAAATTTCAGCTTGAATTCATCGATTCCATTTGGATTGTCAAAATCAGAGATTCCGCCCCAGTCGTACCGGAGCAGTCCCTTCTTCTTGAAATACAGGATATCCTCCCAGTGAAGGCGCTTGTTCGCCCGCCCGATCATGGACTGGTCCGCGCTCTCCTCCCGGAAGCATGACGCAGAATGCAGCAGCCGCGCATCGGTGTCATCGCAGATGTAGGAGTGAAACAACAGCAGCTCCCCCGCGCGCCACACTGCGGAAAACAGGATTCCATCCGCCTCGAGATACTTTTTCACCGCGGAGAGATTCAGCCTGGTGTCCGAACCCTTCGACTGGTACATCCGCTCGTAGATGTCTGCAAAGGCAGAAAGTAATTCCGGCGCCTGTTCGATATCGCTTTTCGTGTAAAAGCGGATCGCAATCTGATCCTTCTCGCTTCTTCGAAACTGATATCGGACCGCCTTGTTGACCGCTGCGAGCATCTCCTCCTCCGGGAGTGTGATGTCGTTCATGCAGGTATGGTACTCCTGCCAGCCGCAAAAACGCCCTTTTGTC
>CAMWOK010000110.1 GCA_947175845.1 uncultured Lachnospiraceae bacterium
GACACTGCCTGTGCTTGCAGACTCCGGCCTGCAGCTGTTTCTGGCAGGAGGGCTGCCTGAAATTTGCCGTCGGGCCGCCCACATCATGGATGTAACCCTTGAAATTCCTGTTCTGCACAATCAGCTTTGCCTCCGCTATGATGGATTCGTGGCTGCGCACCTGTATCGTCCGCCCCTGATGAAATGTGAGCGCACAGAAATTGCACCCGCCAAAACAGCCGCGGCTGCTGGTCAGCGAAAACTGAATCTCAGAAATTGCGGGCACACCGCCCTGCGCCTCGTAGGACGGGTGGTATGTCCGCTGGTACGGGAGCGCGTAGACGTCGTCCATCTCCTGCACGGAAAGCGGCTTCTGCGGCACATTCTGCACGACATACACGCCGTTTGGATACGGCTCTATCAGCGTTTTTCCGTTAAACGGATCGGTGTTGTTGTGCTGTGTCTGAAAACTTCTGGCGTACAGGAGCCTGTCGGCAAGCATCTCGTCGTACGACGGCAGAAGCTCACAGTCATACAGCCCCGAGATGTCTTTGGTTTTGTACACTGTTCCGGCAATAAAAGAGATATCTTTCACCGCGATGCCGCTGTTGAGCGCATCTGCAATCTCTATGATGGACTTCTCCCCCATGCCGTACGAGAGGATATCCGCCTGGCTGTCGAGCAGAATCGAGCGCTTGAATGCGTCCGACCAGTAATCATAGTGGGCCATGCGCCGCAGACTCGCCTCGATTCCGCCGATAATGATCGGACTGTTTTTATATCTTCTGCGAATCAGGTTGCTGTAGACCACTGTGGCGTGATCCGGTCTCTTATACGCGGCACCGCCGGGCGTGTAGGCGTCCGTCTCGCGGTGCTTTTTGGAGACATAGTAATGGTTGACCATGGAATCCATATTTCCAGATGACACCAAAAAACCAAGGCGCGGCGTGCCAAGCACCGTGATGCTTTCATCCTCTTTCCAGTCCGGCTGGGAGATAATTCCGACCGTGTATCCCCGCGACTGAAGAACGCGCGTTATGATCGCAGCGCCAAAGGACGGATGATCCACATAGGCATCTCCTGTGACATACACAAAATCCAGCTGTTCGATTCCAAGTTCCTGTACTTCCTCCATTGTCATAGGAAGAAAACCGTTTGCAAGTGACAATTCCCAATCCTCCTTCTACAGTTTCTGACTGCCCTGCTGCGCTGCAGCGTCATGTTTGCCCCAGCCGTTTCAAATCCGCAAGCTCTTTTTCCGTGAGCGGTCTGTAGCAGCCCTTTTCCAGGCTCTCATCTAGTGTCAGCGTCCCCATCGAGAGCCGTTTCAGATAAGTCACTGTTGCGCCGACCGCCTGCACCATCCGCTTTACCTGATGAAACCGGCCTTCCGTGATGGTAAGCTCCATGCGGCAGGCGTTTTTTGACTGTGCTGTCAGATGCACTTTTGCCGGGAGCGTGGGCGTCTCATCCCCAATATCCACACCGCGCTCAAGCCGCGCAACGGCATCCTGGTCGAGCCTGCCGTCACACTCCACATAATAGGTTTTTGCCACATGCTTTTTCGGTGAGAGCAGGTTGTGCGCAAGCTCCCCGTCGTTTGTGATCAGTAATAGGCCCTCTGTATCCTTGTCGAGCCGCCCCACAGGAGACAAGGCTTTGCCGCTTGCGTGGGGCAGCAGCTCCATCACCGTCGGCTCACGGCTGTCTTGCGTCGCAGTGACATACCCTGCGGGCTTGTGCAGCATGTAATAGTACAGGGTCTGGTACGCGACTGCCTCTCCCATGTAAGTCACTGTGTCCTTTTTTTCGTCCAGCTTAAAATCAGGCGTTTTTACAAGTCCGCCGTTGACTGTCACAAGTCCCTTCTTAACCGCCTCCCTGATCTGGCTGCGCGTGCCAAGCTGCATGTCGCACAAATATTTGTCCAGTCTCATCAGAACGCCTCCCCGCACAGATTATGATACATAAAATATCCCGCTCCCCTATAAACTATATTAAACAGAACATCCGGTGAGTCTATGCTGTTCAAAACATTAGCCTGTCTTCTGCTTATCATTCTCATACTGAGCCGACCCGAGGCTTCCTTTCAGTACGCCTATGAAGGGCTTTACCAGTGGGCGGCCAAAATGGTTCCCACCCTATTCCCGTTCATGATGATAAGTTCCATCATGGTGCACAGCGGCGCCGACCTTGAGCTGGGCCGCATGCTCAGCCATCTTCTGAAAAAAGTATACCGATACAGCAATTATGGGCTGTATGCGGTATTTATGGGCTTCTTCTGCGGCTTTCCCATGGGGGCAAAGGTGGTCAGCGACCTGTATGAACATGGCAAAATCAAAAAAGCGGAGGCGGACACGCTGCTCGCCTTCTGCAATAATATCGGCCCCGCATACTTTGTGGGAATCATCATCCCCCTTCTGCACAGGTGCGGATACCACAACACGCTGCCTTTCGTGTTTGGAATGTACGGAATCCCTGCCCTGTACGGGATGGTGATGGGATTCCTGCACGCCGCGCGCACTGCGCCCGACTGCGCACACCGCACCGGGGAACCCGCGCACCTGTCTGACCCGCCCCAGATTTCTCTGACGGCAGCGCTCAAGAAATCCTGTGTGGACAATACACAGTCCCTGATCATCCTGGGCGGATACATCACGTTCACCAACGCGTTTCGGATACTCCTCGACTTCGTGCCCCTGTCCGCAGGCGGCAGAAATATCCTGTCCAGCTTTCTGGAAATTATCGGCGGTGTACAGGCAGTCTACACCACCGCGCTGCTGCCAAACCAGAAAGTCTTCTGGATTATGACGGCGCTGTGTTTTGGCGGCGTGTCCTGCATTATGCAGACCAGCAGCTTTCTCGAGAAATCAGGGCTGTCACTGAGCCGTTATCTCAGACACAAACTGATGACCACCCTGATCTCTGCCGTCTACTATTTTGTGCTGACCAGGCCGGTATAATCTCTAATTGAGCCTGATTACATTGGATTCCGTACTCGCGTCATACAGATTGTACGCCTTGAAAATCAGGCTGTCCTTCCTGCCGTATCCCATGTTGACAGTCACGGTCATGGTCGGACTGCCTTTTGTCCATGGCTGCAGCATGGACCATGTGAGGCCATTGTCACAGGAATATGCGTAGTGCTGAATCACGGACTCGTCGTCGAGTGCGGTCAGCTCCACCGTCGCATACTTTCCAGTCTGGTCATACTTTAACAGGTTTGCACTGACATAGTAGGGCGCTGTCGTGTCATTGCAGACCCGGTTCTCAGGAACCGGAACTGCAAGCGGCGCGTAACCGCTGTAATCTGTCTTGCCATCCTTGGAAACCAGACCAAAGTATCTTGCGACTGCCTCGGCGTCGCGGACGCCAAACTCCTTCAGCTTTTCTGACGACTGGATGTAGGAGGCATCATTGCTGTGGTCCACATGGCAGTGCTCCACGATCAGTGCCGGAATCCCGCGGACAGCGCTCTCCCGTATAATTCCATAATAATCCGACTTTCCGCTGCTCCCGATTCTGGTCTTGATGCCGCGGTTAAAGAGCCCCATCTCCTCAAACTGCATCAAAAACTCGTTGGCAGCAGAATATCCCTGGCTGTACAGCTGTCCGGACGACGGCACCCACACTTCGCTGCCGTAGAGAATGTGGGAGAGGGACATGTTAAAGTGCAGCGAGTACAGAAAATCTGCATTGACGCTGGCCGCAAATTCCGCGCGCTCCTTGAGCGACATATCGACGTCTTCCGTGTGGGTCAGATACACCTGCACATTCTGGTACTGCTCCAACCGCTCCTTCATGTGCTGTGCAACGACCATTGTGTACACCTTCTCCGGTATCGGCAGATAGTCCGTGCCGAGATTGCTCCCGCCATGCCCGGGGTCTATGACGACCACGATGGGTTCTGCCGCCTTCGCGCCGGTCGCAGGCACCACGGCGCACGATACCGCAGCGACGGCTGCCGACAAAACAAACACCAGCGCCTTTTTGATCAGTTTTTTCATTCGAACTCTCCCCTTTATCGCAAACAAACCTTTCCCGCTCAGAGGCGGCACAGGCAAATATAACCCACAGGAAAAACTGTGGGCCGTTTCTATACTCTTTCTATCTCTATATCATATCCACACTCGCGCCCTCCGAAGCCTGCCCCTGTCCTTCCGCTTCCGCGACGATCTCGTCCACCGGGACAAGCTCTGAGCGGTTTGTGCTGACAATGTGGTCGATTTCCTGCAGATGCCCTACCAGTGTGTTGTAGTCGCGTGTGGCAAACTCTATGGACTGTTTCAAAACATTCTCGAGATTGGCCAGCATACTGTCCGTGTACTGTATCGCTGCGGTCTTCATGCCGTTGGCCTCCACCATAGCGCTGTCGAGAATGCCCTGCGCCTGCTGGGTCGCCATCTCGACAATCTTGTCCGCCTGCGCGTACGCCTCCTGCATGATCTGATGCTCGCTGACAAGCTCCGTCGTCTGAACTTCCGCGTCGTCAATCAGAGCCTGCGCCTTCTGCCGGGCATCATTCAGGATTGCCTCCTTGTTGGAGATGATTTTCTGATAGCGCTTGATCTCCTCCGGCGTCTTCATGCGCAGTTCGCGCAGTAAATCATCAATTTCAGCCTTGTTTACCATGATTACATCTGTCGAAAATGCTTTGTATTTACAGTTGTCTATGTACTCCTCTATCTCGTCAATCAGCTGCTCTATTCTGCTGCTCATATTACTCCTCCATACTCCGCCGGCAAATAACGGAAAATATTAAATTTTTATAACTTTTTCTCTCTCATCTTTTCATATACAAGTTCCGCGACAAAACCGGGAACGCACTGCGAGATATCCCCCTCAAACGCAGCGATCTCCTTCACGCTGGAAGAACTCAGATACGCGTACTCGAGACTGGTCGTCAAAAACACGGTATCAAGCGCCCCCTTTGACAACATCCTGTTGGTCTGGGCGGTCTGTAGTTCATATTCAAAATCCGTGATAGCGCGCAGGCCGCGCACTGAAATATGGACACCCTTTTGTCTTGCATAGTCAATCAGAAGCCCGTTGAAGGAATCCACTGTCACATTGTCCAGATCCTTTGTGGCTTCTTTTAATATACTAACACGTTCCTCGACAGAAAACAACGCATTCTTTGCCTTATTGTCCAAAACACTCACTGTCAAATCGTCAAACATCCTGGCTGCACGCTTGATAATGTCAAGATGCCCAAGTGTCATAGGGTCAAAACTGCCCGGATAAATCGCAGCATTCATGGTCTCTTACTTCCTCCCAATTCTTCTGACAGTCTTTCAGGAATCTTTGTGCACCCGATGGCGCGAAAAGACTCCGGGAGACTTATCTTATGCACGTTTCAGAAAGACGTGCTTGTTCGTCTTGTACTGTTTTTCTCTCGTCACAACAAATCCTAAGGTTTCCGCGTATTCAAAAGAGGTTTCCTTTGCAGCCTCTATGACAATCAGGGTATCCTGCGTCACACAGGAAGCGTCGCGCAGCACTTCAAGAACCCGCCTGTCATACTCCTGATGGTAAGGCGGGTCGAGAAACAGGATGTCGGCAGTGTCTCGGATGCCTCCCCGGAGCGCAGCAAAGACATCCTGCTTCAGCACGACGGACTTGTCCGTCAGATGCGTATGTTCTATATTATCGGTTATACATGCCACCGCTTTCTGGTTGTTCTCTACAAAATAGGCTTTCCGCGCCCCGCGGCTGAGCGCCTCGATACCAATGCCGCCGCTGCCGGAAAAAAGGTCGACAAACACCGCATCCGGCAGATGCGGCATCAGCATGTTAAACAGGGTTTCCTTGATTCTGTCCGCTGTCGGCCGTGTGTCCAGTCCCTCGGGGGTTTTCAGCAAAAGGCGCCGCGCAGTTCCTGCAATTACTCTCATATCAGTCCTCCAGTAAAATCTTCCCAACGTCATACAAAATACATCTATTTATTATAACCTAATTTTCGTTCCTTTGGTATCTCTTTTATTAACTTTTAATTTATTTAGCGGTATATTTTTGTCCTTATAAGGTATCGTACCCTCGGCTCCCGGCTGACAGTAGTGGACGCATTCTATAGAATCGTCCGTTCCCAGCCGCATTCCGCGCACGCCCACTGCCGTTTTTTTCAGCTCCGATATCTCGTCCGTGTCAAACCGCAGGAAATACCCGTTTTTGCTCTGGAGAACAATGTGCTGGTGCTCCGTCACCACCTCGATATCGAGCAGCTCATCGTCCTCGCCGAGCTTCGTTGCCGCGACGGTGCGCTTCGTCACGTCAAACTCGCCGCCGCTCACAATCTTGCACATCCCCTGCTTCGTGACAAACAGCAGCCGGTACAAGTTCAGTTCCGACTGGCTGGCAATGTTCACGATCGCCTCCGTGCCGGAATTAAAATTGCTGATATTGTCGACCGGCAGCCCCTTGTCCCGGAACTTTCCAAACGGAATGTCGGACACCTTGATGGTGTGGAGCTGGCCCGTGTTGGTAAACAGACAGATTCGCCCTGTATTGCGGCACTTCACAATGTACTTAAAATCCGTGTGCGCAGCCTCCTTGTTCCGCTCATAGGTGGACATATCCACAGTCTTGCAGTAGCCGAATCTGTCCATGAGGAACATGATATCCGCCTCCTCCACCTTCTTTTCTTCGTAGACAGCCTCCTGCGCGTTCTCGATACAGGTCCTGCGTTTCTGCGCGTACTCCTTCTTGAGCGCATCCAGCTCCTGGATGATCACCTGCGCCATGGAATCGCGCCGGTCGAGAATGTCCTCGTATTTGTAGATGTTGGCGTTCGTCTCCTTGTTCTCCTTCATGAGCGCCTCTATTTCCAGGCCGATCAGCTTGTACAGGCGCATGTCGAGAATCGCGTTGGCCTGCCGCTCGGTAAAGTTCAGCTGCTGCGCCATGAGTGCGGACTCCTTGGAGCGGAACTTGATTCCGTCCGTGACGCCGCCTGTCAGACAGTTCTTGACCATGTTTCTGTCCTTGGAACCGCGCAGAATCTCGATAATCAGGTCTATGATGTTGCACGCGCGAATCAGACCCTCCTGAATCTCGCGCTTTTCCAGCTCTTTGTTCAGGAGCGTCGTGTACTTGCGCGTGGCAACCTCATACTGGAACGCCACGTTCTGTGCGATAATGCTCTTTAATCCAAGCGTCTCGGGCCTTCCGCCCGCGATCGCAATCATGTTGACGCCGAAGGTATCCTCAAGGCGCGTCTTCTTGTAAAGCAGGTTCTTAAAATTCTCGACATCCGTGTCTTTTTTCAGCTCTATGACAATGCGGATTCCCTCCTTGGAGGACTGGTTGGAGATGTCGACAATCTCCGGCGCTTTTTTCTGTTCGTACAATGCGGCGACATCCTGCAGAAATTTGCCGATGTTGGCGCCAATCATAGTATAGGGAATCTCCGTGATGACCAGATTGAGTTTGCCGCCCTTTGTCTTTTCCACGTCGACCTTCCCGCGCAGCTTAATCTTGCCCGCTCCGGTCTCATAGATGGACAGCAGATCATCCTTGTTGCAGACAATGCCGCCCGTCGGAAAGTCCGGCCCCTTCACATACTTCATCAGCTCGCGCGTGGTGATGTTCTCATTTTGCATATATGCCTTGGTCGCGTCGATAACCTCGCCCAGATTGTGCGGCGGAATGCTCGTCACCATGCCGACTGCGATGCCCTCCGAGCCGTTCACGAGCAGATTGGGAAAGCGGCACGGCAGCACACTCGGCTCCTTCTCCGTCTCGTCAAAGTTGGGGACAAAATCGACCACATCCTTGTCCAGGTCAGACAGAATCGCCTCCTGCGTTATTTTCTGCAGGCGGGCCTCGGTGTATCGCATGGCAGCGGCGCCGTCGCCCTCGATATTGCCAAAATTGCCATGCCCGTCAATCAGCGGAATCCCCTTCTTGAAATCCTGTGTGAGCACGACCAGCGCCTCGTAGATGGAGCTGTCACCGTGCGGATGGTATTTACCCATGGTATCGCCGACGATGCGGGCGCTCTTTCTGTAGGGGCGGTCGTAGCGTATCCCCAGCTCATGCATATCGTACAGGGTCCGGCGCTGAACCGGCTTCAGACCATCCCTGACATCCGGCAGCGCCCGCGCAATGATGACGCTCATGGCGTAATCAATAAAGGATCGCTGCATGGTCTCTGAGTACTCGGTTTTAATAATTCTCTCTTCCATCTGTCTTATACTACTCCTTATATATCGAGCTCCGCCTCTGTCGCGTGCTCGTAGATAAAATTCCTGCGGGGCGATACATCAGTTCCCATCAACAATTCCGTAATCTCGGACGCCATGCGCGCATCCTCTATCTCAATCTGCTTTAAGATCCGAGTCTCAGGGTTCAGCGTCGTCTCCCAGAGCTGGTCCGCATCCATCTCCCCAAGCCCCTTGTAGCGCTGCAGGGTAAATGTACCCTTATGCTTTTTGCGGTATTTCTCGAGCGCCTTTTCGTCGTAGAGATACTCTTCCTTTCCCTTCGCGGGCATCGCCTTGTACAGCGGCGGCATCGCGATATAGATG
>CAMWOK010000111.1 GCA_947175845.1 uncultured Lachnospiraceae bacterium
GCATCATCCACTTATGCGGTTTCAGATAGGCAAGCAGCCGTCTCATGAGTGCATCCCCCCTTCCGCCTCAAACGCAGCACGCCGCTCACCGATCGCGGCCTCAAGCTGCTGCTTTTCAAACATATCCCTGTAAATGCCGCCGCGCTCCATCAGCTCTTTGTGATTGCCGCACTCTTTCGCCTCGCCGTCCTCGAGCACCAGAATCACGTCCGCATTCTGGATTGTGGAAATGCGGTGCGCAATCAGGATTGTCGTCTTTCCGCGCCGGTTTTCTTTCAGATTCCTCAATATTTTTTCCTCCGTGTCCGTGTCGACTGCGGAGAGCGCGTCATCCAGAATCAGTATCGGCGCATCCTTTTTCAGCGCCCGCGCAATTGAGCTGCGCTGCTTCTGGCCGCCGGAGAGCGTCACGCCGCGCTCGCCCACAATCGTGTCATAGCCGTCGGGAAACGCGATGATATTATCGTGAATGCACGCGATCTTGGTCGCGCGGATGATTTCTCCCATCTCCTCGTTGTCCGTGCCGAACGCGATGTTGGATTTGAGCGTGTCGGAGAAGAGGAAGTTGTCCTGCGGGACGTATGCGATATTTTCGCGCAGCGTTTTTAACGGGATGCTGTTGATATCCCTCCCGTCGATAAAAATCATGTTCGGCTTCGTGTTGTAGAGATGCAGCAGCAGATTGACGAGCGTGGATTTGCCGTTTCCCGTGCGCCCGATCACCGCAAGCGTCGTCCCCGCCCTGATATCGAGACTGATATCTTTCAGCGTCGGTTCGCTGTGCCCCCTGTGGATGAAAGTCAGATGGTTCAGCCGGATGTTTCCTTTGACTGCGTCCACATCCGCCACGCCTTCCCTGTCAGCAATCTCTGGCTGCTCCTCAAATACCTCCTGGATTCTCTTAATGCCGGCGCCGCCCTGAGAGAACATGTTGATCGCCTCCCCGCAGGCGAGCATGGGCCACACAAGCATAGTGATATACTGGTTAAATGCGATAAACCGCCCGATGGTAATCTCCCCGGCAAGTGCGAGATATCCGCCGTACAGCAGTGTGAGCAGACTGCTGATGCCAATGACCACATCCAGCAGCGGGATGACAATGGACTGCATGCTGGCAATTCTCAGATTTTTGTGTTTCGCGTTGGCATTCGCCTTTGCAAACGCCCGCAGCTGCGACCGCTCACGCACAAACGCCTTCACCACGCGCACGCCCGAAAAACTCTCCTGCACATAGTCCGTAAGCTCCGACACTGCCTCCTGCCGCTCGAGAAAGCGCTTCTGCATGATCTTTCCAAAATAGAGCTCGCCGAACGCGATAAAGATCATCGGAATGATGGTCACCAGCGTCAGCTTGACATTGACATAGACCATCATCTGCCCGATGACCATCACCGTCATGACCACCGCGTCAAACGCCGCGATCACCGCCGGGCCGATCGCCATACGCACTGCGTTCAGATCGCTTGTGAAGCGCGTCATGAGATCGCCGGTTTTGTGCTCATTATAGTACTCCACATCCAGCGTCTCGAGATGCGCGAACATATTGTCACGGATTTCGTGCTCAATCGACCGCGCCGCGCCGAAGATAAAATACCGCCACAGAAAACGCCCCACCGCAAGGGTGAAGCCGATTCCGAGAATAATGCCGATATTGCGCAGCACACCGCCCATGTCGAGGGTGTGCGCTGCGAGTCCGTCCGTGATGATGCCCGTCACTTTCGGAATGTAGAGATTTGCAAAATCCAATATAAATAAAGTGATAATACCGCCGATGTACTGCCATCTGTGCCGCCGGATATACTGCCACATAAACTGAAACTGTCCCATACGCTCAACCCTGCCCTCATCAAGCGGAATGCATATCCGCAATTATTTTATCTGCTATCTGCTCCATGGAGGAATCCCTGTCAAGTCCGACCAGAGCGGGATAAAAAATGTAGTCTGTCAGATTTTTCAACCCGGTGTTCAGTTTCAGATAGCCAAGCCACCAGTCCGTCTCCACCTCGTCATGCTGCAGAATATTTAAAACGATTTCTTTGATCTGCCCGTCCGTGATATCCTCTTTTTCCGGGGGACTCATAAGCGCTCCCCTGGCCGCAGTCTCAAGGCTCGACACCGCGTCGTAACGCTTAAAAGAACTGATTTGAAGCTTCTGATTTCCCGTGAGTGCCCGCAGTCTGTCCTGCAGGGTTTCCAACTCCTGCTGCACGGCGCTGTCGCTCTCGCAGTCCTTCTCTGTCATCAGCACATTTGCGTCAGAGAGAATCTGCATTGCTTCTGGCAGCTTTGATTCGTCAATCGTGGGTGCATTCATATTGTCCTGTTCTCCTCCTGAAAATGATGATAGTCTCCCGGCGTTTCCTTAATAATTTAACCTTACGAGAGGCTACGATACATAATATTGCAATTATACCACATCGTCAGCGGGCACACAATGACCTATCTTGTGCTTTTTGGTATATGCCCTTCGCTGCGTTGAGTGACAGGCGAACAGAGATAAATCCTCCCTCACCCGACTGTAGCGCATCGGTTTTCACCCTGCATTATTGTAAAGATAGTCTTTATAAACTTCCCAGAATTTGTTTACCCTGCGGCTGCGCTGTACTTGTGTTATTCTGACTGACTCAAGCGCGGGTCTTTTCTCACAATCACAGAGAATGTCATAGAGATCTGCCTGATACAGCTGCATAAGCGCAAACATGGCATCTGTCGGCGGATAGCTTCTGCCTGCCTCATACTTATAGACAGCCTGCACAAAGCCCAGCTGAAGATACGCCCTGACCTCTTCCACCGTAAGATAAATCCGGCAACCTGCAGCGGAACAGAAACCGCCCCTCATTTTGTTCACCGTTTTATACACGCGCGCTTGTTGCATCATATAATGAAATATGCTACACTACTATGGAACATAAAATAACCTGAAAGACTACAGTTTGACCGCTGTATAGCACGCATTCCGCAGCACTGATTTTCGGCAGCCTCATATTTTCATGCGGCAAAATGCCATATGCAGCCATGACAATTGTACCAGACGGGAACAGGAAAGGATGGAACTTATGAAAAAGAAACACGTTGTAAAAGCTGGCTGTCTCGCCGCGAGCCTGTTGTGTATGTCACTGCTTGCGGGCTGTTCGGGAAAGGGATCCAACGGCAGCGCGGAGAACACGATGAATAACAGCACAGTGCAAAACAACACAGCTGCCTCTGCTGACAGCGCTGGCCAAGAGGAGGCGGATGCACCGGCGGACACGGAAACTGCAGAGACAGATGAAACCTATGACCTCGAAACCATGGAGATAATCAAGTACAATATTTATATCGAAATGAACAACTACATGGTTGAAATGCTCGAGATTCTGGATGACTATTACAGTGTTGTGGAATATGCGGATGAATTTGCTCTGATACCGGACAGTGAGTACACCTACAAGTACGGCGTTCACTCGCTGAACAGCTCGATTGTAGAAGACGCGTTATCTGTGGCTTCCATGGAGCCGTCTAACGAGAAACTTGATGAGCTGACAAAGAAGATTGCAGATCCCATGCGGGCTTTAATGGATACCTTTTCCGATATCGACCACTCTTCTGACTACGCGGACAACCAGTATGAGAAAGCCAAGGAATTCCATGCCTCCATTCAGGCCAACGTAGATACCTTCACGGAGTTATCCTATGAGTATATGCAAGAGGTCTCCATCATGGGTGCAGAACAGAGTGCCGCTGACGAGCAGAGAATGCTCGACGAGGGAATGCTGATTATCTACAACTGCAGCCACATGATTACCGTCACACAGGCGCTGCTGGACGAATGCTATGCGCAGGAGGTCTATGACGACAACATCACGGAGCTGGATCTGACCAATATCAAACCGCTCTATGACGAGCTGGCCGAAACTGTAGAGGCTTACAAGACAGCTGTCAGTGACAAAAACCAGCTGATGAAAGAGTCCCTGTCCGATTCCGCTCCGTTCTCAGGACTTCCTGACAGCCTGCTGCAGTCTGTGGAATGGATGATCAAGCAGGTGGAAAGCCAGAAGCCTATTGAGGACCCAGGCAGTAATTATCTGGGGGGCATCATCCACATCGAGGAGGTTCTCTCCACAGTGATTGACCGCTACAATAGCGTCTTTACCGAATAAACTTTTGGAATCCCTTTTTCTTATGAAAGGGATTCCTTTTCTTTTTCGGAAAGGATTCTCACCGGATGGCGGATCACAGTCTTTAATTTATCCGGCGCAGTTCTGCGCACATCGCTCAGATAGATTTCATGGTGCAGCCTTTTGTCGTTGATATCCAGTTCATATCCCTGCATCTGCATATATTCATGCATCCTTGCGACCGTTTCCGGCTCCTTGTCATACGGGCCGATATGCATACACTGAACACACAGTCCCTCGTGGTACGTCAGAAATTCCACGCGGGAAAAGTCCGCTGTCTTTTTTGCCCGAACCTCGTCGAGCGCCCACGCAAAATCTGCCTGTGTCACAAAATCAGGGAGACGGATCACCGAGATAAAACGAAAGGTTTCTTTGTGCGCATAGTCGACTCCCTGCACGCCGTCCTGCCACCAGAATCCCTCAAGAGGCGGCACCACATAGTCAAAATAACCCGCGATCTGACGGCTGCCCTTTTTGCTCATCTTGATGGTAAACGCGACTGCATACAGCAGACCGATAGACTGCTTGTACTCTCCGCCCTCAACATTGGGATCTCCCCCGCCGCGCACTGCGATATAGTTCATCACGGGTATCTCGACAATCCCTGGCTTGTTTTTCGGCATGTAAAATTCTTTGTACGCTTTCTTATAATCAAATGCCATTCAACGCTTCCTCCTGCTCTGTAAGATTTTGTATCATTCTGCGCTTTCTCCTGTTTTGTAAGCTTTTCACCATTATCGCACACCAAACATGACAACAGTATGTCCTGTTTGAAAATTTTTCTGCTGTAATAAAAAAGTTCTGAGCGGTGTATCCTGATTGGGCGTTTCTCACTTCTGATTTCTCCTGCCATGCTTTATAATCCACTCCTGCGCCTTGCTCTGCCCTGTTTTCTGCCATTGCAAGATAATGAATTCGGCCTTTTCGGGAGCGTCTTTGTACAGGTCATTCAGGTTATTACCCACACTTTTTTGAACAAATTTTTCGGGGGCGTCTTTTAAATTGGTAAGAATCTTTGTGTATCTTTCAAATTCATCGAGTGCGACATATAATCTTTGCGACCAGGGCAGGCGTATTCTGACCCCTTCACTCGCAAGCCGCCTGACATGGACATTTTTATCGGCTGTCCATTTTATCAACTCATCCATCACGTCTCCGGGATGTTCCTGCAGCAGCGGCCGAATCGCAAATTCTCCTGTAAACCTTTTTGTTAATTCTTTCACAAACGAGAGTGACAGGCGCCAGTCCTCATTGCCGTGCCGTTCCACATACCTGCCAATAGGCCACAACCACCAGCCGAAGTTGAACATGCCCTCGGGCTTTTCTAATTCCGGCCCCAGCATAGGATAAAATGCCTGGATATTCGCTGCGTAATCGCCGGTGACGCACGACTCCAACGCATCCACAATACAGTCAATCCTTTCAAACAGCTCCCTGTCGCCCATCCTGCCCACCAGAGAATGACAGAAGGTTTCGTCCGCAAAGTCCGGCATCACGGAACGAATCTTTTGAGAGAGGCTGACAATGTACGCATCGTTGTAATAATCTTTATATTTCATGTATCCTGGCTCCTTTACAAAATGCTTTCGGCTGAATCGCTATTTTCTGACAAAAAACAGCCTGACGTGTGATGGATAACTTTTCAGCCGTCAAATGTATGCTGCTATTTATCTTTATCAGATATCTATACCGAGTTGGCTTATCACACGATAGAAGTCTAAATGATATCCCGGCTCACAAATATATTTCTGCAGATAGCTGTACATCCGCATGGAATCTTCTCCTGTTATTTTATAAAACAGCTGTGTCAAGTGGCTTGCTATGACATCCACGGCAAAAAAACCAGGATAACTGAGAAAAAAATGGGGGCTTCTCCACTCTCTGGCGTTGCTAACAGAAAACTTTTCACATGCACTTTCCCACTCGAAATCCAAATCTGGCATATCTTTGCTATAAATATTTTTCTCAAACATCGCACAGCAGCACAAGTAATTCATTTGATACGTCAATTTATCCGTCAGTAACTCTTCTTCACTCTCTAAAAAGGTATGCAGAAATGGCGATGAATAAACGAAATTCTCAAAAACAAACGCGACAAACTCCTCAATTACTGCATTATATGGCCTATTGCTCCATCCGTTTGAAGCCTGTCGAATGTTATTATAATAGTAAGCATGACCAATTTCATGCATCAAAATAGAGAACCCGGACAGCCCGGACACAAGGTTCACTAACACATGAGATTCCTCTGGCACCTTTATGGAGATACAGTTCCCGATAAAAAACTGTGGTAAGTTTTTAGTATGAATTTTCACTTCTTCCCATTTCATCTGTATGTTAAAGTATGCCAAAACCTTTCTAAGCAGCTCGATTTGATTCTCTTTCTTGAAACACTCCGCATTTTTCCATTTCTCTATTTTTGTTTTAAGATCGTTTTCCTCTGAATAATCAGGCCTTATATATTCGTTCAAAATCTTATCTAATATATCTTTATCTATCCCTAACAGCGCATACTGATACGCTAAATAATTCCTAAAACCGGCTGTTCCTGCATACTCATTTCTCAGCCTGAACAATCTCAGAAACTGTTCTTTGTACTCCGCATCAGACACGTTTTTTCTCACAGGCAGAAAATCTTTTTCGATGCATTCAATTTGATTCAATAATGCCTGATTCCCCACATAGTTTAATATCAGATTGTATTGCGATCTTTTTACACTTGAAATTTTTGATAAATCTAATGCTTTACCAGCCTCCTGCCGCAAATACATTTTTTTCTTGCAGAATGAATCTGCATCCCCTGAGCAGAGATACTCTAATTCTGCTTTTTGTTCTTCAATATAATACTTTTTTAACAGCTCCAATGCGCTTCCTCCACATCTCATAATCTAATTCATGGGTGATAAATTCTGACAATCGCTTTTCTTTATAAAATTATAATACCACAAAAAAACAGAGAAACAAATCTGAATCATCAGTGATTTCCCTGCTATATGGCTGCAATATAAAATTTTACTCTGCTTTGCCATTCGGTACTGCCCGAAATCCTGCAAGCTGTTTTGCCTCTGCGACGCTGCGTTTAAAGCATTCCGCAATTTCCTCGCTTGTCAGCTTTCCCATTTTCAGGATCCTAAGGAACTGCTTTTAAGAGTGCTATAAATCATAAGTCCGCCACTGTTGAAATATCATCATATCGTACTTTTAGAAATTATGCTAAGAAGGACTATATAACCTTATATTCCCCCATACTTCTCTTCTATAATATCCCCTATCCTTTCCGTTTCTCTGAGCGTCCTTCCCGTAGTTTTAACTACAATACCGTACCCTTTATCTGTCCAAGGCAAAACAATTTCAATCAAACCATCTTCACGTATCCTTCTAATGAATTTACGCTCATGCGAATTAAACGGTAAGGAATTAACCACCTTGATCACATAAGGACATCTGATTAAACGTTTTGAGAAACTTTTCAATTCATCTATTCCATGGTCATCTCTTAAAACAATCTCTTTATCTTCAGCTCGCAAATTGCATTCTATCAATTCAGGTTCCCGATCTGACTGTATCTGTGGGATATGTATATCAACATGTTGTTTTGTACAAATATTCCTAGCAGTGTCCCTATCACCATCTTTCATAATATGGATGAAAGGCTCATTCCAGTCCAGAGCATAGATGCTCAATGTTGCTGAATTTAATACAATAGCCAACGGAAATCCTATACAGGTTCTGCCATTATAAGACCACTCATGTTCTAAATATTCATCCTGCTTTTTCTCAACCATCTCAGATTCATATGGGCACCGAAAAAATGAAAAATAAAAATTACGTATATTCAAAAAATTTGGTCCCATTTGAATCATCTGGTGCAATTTATGATTATCCTCAGAATCAATCCTGCATGTTGTTATGTCATATTTCCGCAATGCTTGATAAACCTGCGCAAATGCTACTACTGTTTCTCCATCTATGCTTTCTTTTTCTTCTAGCGACAATTCGTTAAAAAACAACTCCAATTTTTCTTATTTCCTTCCCATAATCCTTCATATTTAAAATTTTCGAAAGTTTCACTCAACTACATTAACTCAGTCATAAGAATTCCCCATTCATCCAACAATCCCAAAGGATAATCACTTAAATTTCCCTTTTCATCCACATAAATATTGTTTACTTTCGTTTCCTGAGCCCTGTTTTTTGAGAAAAAGGAAATTCCCACCTTTTCATTACTGATCTGTCCATCTTTTACAGCAACTCTCACTCCATTGATTACATGGTCGCTGTGAGATTCACAAATAATCTGACAGCCCTGACTCGCTGCCAATGATATCAATTTCGCGATCATAG
>CAMWOK010000112.1 GCA_947175845.1 uncultured Lachnospiraceae bacterium
TTGCTGAAGATAGCAGACTGGTTTGGCTTCGAGGCGGAGGGGGATTTTCTTGATGAAGAACTTCTGCGTCGGTTGATCAAAGAGATTTATTCTCTGAATAGAATGAAGGGTACAAAGCAGGTGATGAAAAATCTGATACGCACCGTGTCAGGGGATGAGTCGCACATTATAGAGCGAAACAGAATAAGGGGGTTTATTCCAGGTGAGGTCAAGGAGACATATCAAAAGCTCTACGGGAGCACTATGCAGGATGTGACAATTCTCGTAAAAAGACAGGAGGACGAGAAGCTGCAGTCGCAGATGTTGTATCTTCTGCAGCAGTTCAAACCGGTTAGAAGCCGTGTCCGCCTTGTGTTCAGCAACCGATGCAGCAATATGGACTCTTACTGTTACCTTGATTACAATGCGGCGATCTCGAGCAGAGGTTACGCACACACAGACCATAGTAACCGAATGAATGGAACAGTGATTCTGCAGTAAAAGCGTTTGATAAAACGGAGGCTGATATGGGAAAATATACGATTATCGCGGATATGGGAAATTGCCTTGTGGAGCGTTTGAGAGGGGCGCTTGTCCCGGACCTGATACAAAATGCATCTGAGATCGGGCTGCGCAGTCCGGAAGACAGGGGCGATACGGCGCTTGGCCTGTTTTTGTATGACATCAGGCCCAGCGAGGAAGTCTATCAGAAACGGGCAGTGGTGTCAAATGACAGGATTTCAAAAGCGCCTGTGTTTCTGAGCCTGAGCTATATGATAACGGCGTATTCGCAGGGGGATATCCAGTACCGCCTGCCACATGAGGAACGGGTGCTCGGGCGTGTTATTCAGTATTTCCATGACAATCCCATTATTCCGCTTGAGGAGGTGGATCCGCAGATGACGAGCGGTACAGAGCTGCATATTCATATGCTGAAGCTGGATCCGGATGAAAAATCGCGGATATGGAGTTTTCCAAATGTGGGAAACAGGCTCTCTTTGTTTTACAAGGTGTCTCCCGTGGCAATTGATTCAGAGATTAAGCGGGATGTCACGAGAGTTACAGATTTGGATATCAATGTTTCGCTGAATCTGAGAAACAGGTAAACGTGCGATAGGTAAATATGCAGGTTTTGGCAGGAATGGGGGATTAAATGGGAACGATCAGGCACAGGGCTGCGGCGGTGCTCCGCTTTATTGACACGGTGACGCAGACGCCGGTGTCAGGCGGCAGATTACATATACAAATCAGACAAAAAAGCCCGATGATACGCAAGGAGGATGGCCATGTCGTCATTTTCGCGCAGCCCGGTGTGAACAGTCTGGATATAGCTGCGTCAGGCGCAGGCTTTTTGCCCGCGGCCTGGCATATCAGTCTTGCCGTGGAAGAGGCAGGCGCGGTGCAGTATATTTATCTTCTGCCATCTTTGCAGTATCCGTTTACGCCGCAGATGGCTGTTATTTCGGGGACTTGTGCAGCGCGCGGACTGTACGCGGTACGGATGGCAGAATGTGTCAGATATAAGCTGATGGAAGATCTTGACCCAAAGAAAGATGTGATAAGACTCTGGGGAATTGAAAAATTTTTACAGGGACAACAGCTGCTGTTAAATGAGGGCGGGCAGTATGCGCTGGTGACGCTGCTGCAGCCGGACGACAAGACAGAGAGAGGATATCGTATCAGGGAACGGGTGAAGGCGTGCTTCCGAAAAGCAAAGACAAAAGTATATTCTGCGATCTGGATTTCTCCGAATGAGAGCGGCGGCTTCTGTGTCGCTTACGACCGGATCCGCCAGGGCGGAGAGACGATTCGTTTCCTAGGAGAGCATATCTGTGCGCAGACAAAGGATATCGTGACAGACATAAAAGTCGACACCGAAGTTATGGTGCAGGAAGGGCAAAAGATACAGGTGAATCTAGTAGACCGACTTCGGACCGCTGTAAGAGGTCCTATGGTGTAAATAAATTATGGAGAGAGCCAACTGCTCTAAGGAGGAAAAAATCATGCATATAGCAAAAACAGTCAATGAAGAAGAGACCGTATTGGCGGTGGAGGGAAGGATTGATGTGACAAACAGCAAAATGCTGCAGGATGCGATTATCAGCGCCTTCCAGTCGACAACAAATCTCGTTGTCGATTTTGAAAAAGTCGTGTACATCGCAAGCGCAGGTCTTCGGGCGCTGCTTCTGGGACAAAAGACGGCAGTTTCCAAATCGGGAATGATGAAGCTGATTCATGTATGTGACGATGTCATGGAGGTTCTGCGGATGACAGGTTTTCAGTCGGCGCTCCACATTGAGTAGGGGGAAGTGTATGTCTGAAAAGAAGGTTTGCCAAAACAAGGGCTGCTTTACAGGAAGGGCAAAAACAGAAAATCTTGGAACAGTGACGGATTTTGTGAACAGCCTTATGGAAGGCTGTGATTACAGCGGCAGGTTTCAGATGCAGATCGATATTGCAGTGGAGGAAATTTATACGAATATATGCAGTTACGCATATTCTGACGGCGCAGGGGATATTGCAATAGAGGCGGTGGCGGAACGCGAAAAGATGCAGCTGACGTTTATCGACAGCGGCTGTGCATACAATCCGCTAAAGTGCGAAGCACCGGACATCACGCTTTCTGCACAGCAGCGCCAGATTGGCGGTCTTGGCATTTATATGGTCAGACAGATTATGGACGAGGTTTCCTATGGCCGTGTAAATGGGAAGAATGTGCTGTGCATGGTAAAATATGTGGACACTGCGGGTGCGCACGAAGACAGTTTGCAGGTATTGACAGAGATTGGAGATGTGTATGGCTATGAAACAGTTGGACGGACACCTGTATGAGGAGATTGTGCAGAGTATGCAGGAAGGTGTCATGGTTATTGATATGAACGGGGAGATCGTCATGCTGAATCCGGCGGCGCAGCATATTCTCGGTGTGATGCCGGAAGATGTCGTAAAGACTTATGGGGCCGTTTTTCTGCTGCGGGAGGAAAATGACGCCTTTAATGAGATAATCTTAAACACTGTCTGCGAAAAGACAAGGGCGGATCGAGTACCTGTAGAGTTTGTGCGGGATGGCGCAACAGCCAGTCTTCTTTTGACTACGAGTTATATTTATAATAACGGAGAACGGGCGGTCGTTGTGGTTATAAATGATGTGACGAAACTCAATGAGCTGCGTGATACGCAGATTGCTTTGAAGGTGGCAGAGGGTGCAAGCGAGGCAAAAAGCCGTTTCCTGTCCAACATGTCGCATGAAATCAGAACGCCGATCAACGCCGTGCTTGGCATGAATGAGATGATACTGCGGGAGTCGCAAGACAGTGAGATTCTGTCTTATGCGTCGAATATCCAAAGTTCCGGAAAGACATTGCTGGCTTTGATTAACGATATTTTGGACCTGTCGAAGATTGAATCCGGAAAGATGGAGATTATTCCGGTAGAATATAAGGTCTCGGCTGTTATTTTGGATTTGTGGAATGTAATCTATTTCCGCGCAAAGGAAAAGGGGCTCGGGTTAAGCCTGGA
Organism: uncultured Lachnospiraceae bacterium; assembly: GCA_947175845.1. Lineage (GTDB taxonomy): Bacteria > Bacillota > Clostridia > Lachnospirales > Lachnospiraceae > COE1. The sequence continues at coordinate 3,499 of CAMWOK010000112.1, forward strand.
TTTGGATGAAACACTGCCAGGTGTTCTGTATGGAGATGACATACGTATCAAACAGATTGTCACAAATCTATTGACCAATGCAGTAAAGTACACACCAAAGGGCAGTGTGGAGCTCAAGATTGCCTACGAAAGACAGAATAAGGAATTTGCATGTAAAGAATCTTCTGATAAAGAACTTTCTGATAGAGAAGATATACTGCTCAGGATATCTGTTATAGATACGGGAATGGGAATTCGGAAAGAGGATATGGATGGCCTGTTTGAAAGTTTTCAGCGCCTTGATGAGGAGAAGAACCGAAACATCGAGGGAACAGGGCTGGGCATGAGTATTACGCTGTCGCTGCTTAAAATGATGGGTGGTTCTTTGCAGGTGGAGAGCGAATATCAGAAGGGATCAGTCTTTACGGCAGTGATACCGCAGCAGGTTGCCGACGATGCGCCGATAGGAAGTTTTGAGCACATACAAAAGAGCAGTTTACTGCAAAAAGGAAGCAGGCAGGGAAGCTTTACTGCGCCGCGGGCGCGTGTGCTTGTGGTGGATGACAATGAGATGAACCTGACAGTGTTCAAGGCGCTGCTCAAGCGGACAAAATTGCAGGTTGTGACGGCGGATTCCGGCAAACAGTGTCTGGATATGATTCAGAAACAGGAGTTCCACATTATTTTTATGGATCATATGATGCCGGAACTAGACGGAATCGAAACCCTGCATGCGATGAACCATATTGCCGTGCATAAAAATAGAAATACGCCTGTGATTGCACTCACGGCAAATGCCGTCGCGGGAGCAAGGGAACAGTACCTGTCTGAAGGCTTTTGGGATTTTCTGACTAAGCCCATCGATTCGGGGCTTTTGGAGCGGATAATCTGCGAGTACCTTCCGCAGGAGCTGATTGTGCCAAACGATGAAGAGATGAAGGCGGAAAATGAGACTGTGAACGGTTATGATGCATATTTGCAACAGGGGGTCAGCGTTGAGAGCGGACTGCGGTATTCACAGGGAGATATGCAGATGTATTTGGAACTTGTCCGCCTGTTTATCAAGGACAAGAACAAGATGGAACAGCTGCGCGGCTGTCTTTCAGAACACCGTATGAAGGACTATGCCATTCAGGTACACGGTCTGAAAGGCAATGCGCGTATGCTTGGGGCGGATTTGCTTGCAGATATTGCGTATGAACATGAATTGCAGAGTAAGGCATCCTGCGAAGAATACATAACAGGGCATTGGAAGGAATTGGAGCAGGCCTGGGAACAGGCATTAGATGTATTTGGTAAACTCTATGACCAATATGCCGGCAGTCGTGAAGAAAATCAAAAGCTGCCGGCGGGAGAGGCACTTGATCTGTCCAGAGAGCAGTTGCGGGAGATGGCAGAACGTATCGATGCCTTTCAAACAGAGGAAGCCGTGCTGCAGATGAAAGAGTGGCTGAGGCATTCGCTGGATGCTCAGATACGGCGAATGCTTGAGGAAGCGGTTTCAGCAATAGAGGATGAGTATGATGAAGATAAGGCCGTGGCGCTGTTAAAGGAGGAACTATAAAATGATGGATAAAAAATGTATAATCGCTGTTGACGACAGTGGTATTATCTTAAAGACGCTGGAAAAGTTGTTTGTTGGAAAGTATGAGTATCATGCGTTTTCAAAGGGGATGCGTGCACTCAGATATCTGAAGGAGGAAGGTACTCCGGATCTGATCATTCTTGACATTGACATGCCGGAGATTGATGGGTATGAAATGTTGGAAATGATACGCGGAAAGGATGATTTGAAACGGATTCCCGTTCTTTTTCTGACTTCAAACAACGACAGGCAGCATGTCATGAAAGCAGTCGGAGGCGGCGCTGACGACTACGCAGTAAAGCCGATTGACGAAAAAGTGTTTATGGATAAGGTACATAAGCTGCTAAAAGAGGAAAAAAAGAAACTGAGTTGGGACGACGTATAAATTTGCCGCGAAGTGTCTAGTACAGCATTGTATTAATAATCAAGTAAATGTCAAGCGATACTTATTTGATTATTAATACGATGCTGTACTAGGTTCTGTTCATATTCCTCTTTTGTCACTTTATCAATTCCGCTTGCCTTATTCTTATTCATAGTCTTATAGATGGCTTTAAGGCCATATGACACACTTCACTTTCGTTTCAGTTCTGTTGCTCCCTGTCCTGCGATTAAATCTGACATTACCCTTTCGGCTCCAAGAACTCGGTACAGGCGGTTGGCTAAACTTTACTTTACAGAATTCCACTTAACAGATGAAATGCAATAATTACATAACGTTCAACTACTTTCACTATGCAACGGTGAATAATTTAGGGGTAATAATTAAAAATACATTTGCTGTTAAGAAAAATTAGAAAAGGACGATATAATATATAGAATATCACAAAATGATATGCGTAATTAATGTTGAAGCATGAACAGGAGGACGGTGTTGAAAAAGGAAAATATGTTAAATAAAAGGGAAGAAGAACTGATGAACTATCTTTGGGAAATCAAGCAGCCCTTAACAGCAGGTGAGATGGCAAAGCAGTTGGAATCCGCGGGCTGGACGAATATCACTTTATGCAGGACCGTGCAGTCTTTGTCGGATAACGGCTATCTTGAAGTGGTAGGACTTGAAAAGACTGTAAAAACATATGCGAGGAAGCTGATGCCGTCTCTCACAAAAGAAGAATACTATTCGTCCATGCTGATGAGCAGGGGGATTAATGCAAACTCTCTGGCGGATATTACTGCCGCACTGATTGGCGCAAGCAGAAAAACTCCGGGAGAGAAGGATGCAGAAGTGATTGCCAAGCTGGAGGAAATCATAGCCTCGCTCAAGGCAGGGAAGTCAGAAGGTCAATAAGGTCATGCATATTACGTTTTATTCGTTCTGGATGACGATACTGTGGAGCAGTATTCTGATTTTGATTTTCTACGTGCTGAGGACAAAATATAAATTAATTGATATATGCAGTGTGTCAGGCGTAATTGTTTTATATTTGTTCTGCATGATACGGATGGTCATTCCTGCTGAATTTCCATGGACAAAGATACTATTCGGAGGAGCACTCTATAACAGAATATACTATTTATTCTGTGTCGAACAAAATATAGGGAATTATATTTCTGTATTTGACATGATGCGTCTGGTCTGGTATACAGGATCATTTTTGATTTTACTGCATTATGTGATTCAGTACGTGAAGCTTGCACGTTATTTTGGCGAAATGCCGGTACAAAGAAGCAGTAGTGCGACACAAATCGTAGACTGTTTATACTCCTTCACGAGTGCTGCCATCTGAAAAACCATGATATCTTGGTAAAAAATCTGATTAACATATTATGTGCACTTTATTGGTGGAATCCATGTGTATATTTATTAAAAAAGGATTTGAGCCAGAGTCTGGAAATACGGTGTGACCTGATGGCAGTAAAGGAACTGGATCATCAGTTAAAAGGCGAGTATCTGGCGATTGTCCTAAGTGAATACAAGGACAGTCTTGAAGCTGGAAATTCTGCTGAAATTCACTATGATAATCCGAAACTGCTTCTTGAGCGTTTTCAATTGGTTGCAAATGAAAGGCGTACTTTTGTAAAGAAAGGAAATGTTCTTGCATGGATTATTGCCGGTTGTCTGCTTTTCATATCATACGCTTTCGTTTTTCAGACCAGATATGATGTGCCGAAATCAGATATTGAGACAGTACAGGATGCCTATGAGGTTAATGTTCAAAATTCATATTTGATAAGAATGAAAGATGGCACTTATTTTTTGCATAGTAATTATGTAGATATCCCTATAGGTGAGGAAGGTGCGCGGAGGATGATAGGAGATGGTTTTACCGTCATAGAAATAAGTGAAAAATAATTGTTAATAATGTAGAATTTGGGTTAAAGCCAAAAAACTGTGATGTAAAATTGGAGGAAAATTAGTATGAAATCCAAATTTTTAATTTTATAAAAATGATGTAAACGGATTTACATGATATAAACAAGGAGGTTGAAAATATGCAGGTAAAATTTCATCAGGCAAATCAATTTAAAAGCCATTTTGTGAACGGCGCGTACAAGACAAGTACCGATTCTGCATCACACACAAAGCGCAGGATGATGGAGGCCGAGTCCGAGGCAAAAAAGACAGAGACTGTCAGAATCACTATTTCAGGGGAGGCGATGTCGCTTGCAAGGCAGGCAAAAGCGATGGAGCGGTTGGAGCAGTATGCGAATGCTGGTGTGCAGGAGACAGACGTAGGGAAAATGACTGAAAAATCTAATGAGGCGGTACAGCTTACGGATGAGGAATTGTATGATGAGTTGCTGAATCAGGTAAATATATGGGGCGACAAATCTTATGCCCTGCGCCATGATTTTAATCATCAGGAAACGGCTAAGATGGCTGAGAATCGGGCGGCAGCACTGACCGAAATGCAAAAGCTCGAGGAGATGCAGAGGTCCGACATCAGCAGACTGCAGAAAGAAGCACAGAAGGCTGCTGAGCAGGCTTCTATGCAGCAAGAGGAAATGAATAAAAAGAGTTCCGAACTGATTATGATGCTTGAGAGCTTTGAGGAACAGGATGATGAAGATGTGAAAGCAGCCGAGGGCGAGGACAGCAAGGACAGCGATACTGGATCTAATGAAAACCTCATGGCTGGAGAAAAAGGAGCGATGGCAGTAAAGGGTGAAATGGGCATTTTGGACTCCATAAACAGTATGGATGCGTCAAGTGCATTCCGAATTGAAGCAAGTGACCATTCCATTAAAGCTGTCGAGGCGGAACGAAGAAACATATATCGTGCGAATGCTGCAGAAAATTTTGACATCAAAGAAAAGATAGCAGAAATGTCATACTATGTCGGTATGCTTGCCAACAGTGAGGATGTAAAGGCATCTTTCAAGGATAGAATCGACGAGGAGACAGATCCGGAGGCCAAGAAAAAGCTGCAGGCGATGATGGAGTATTTCGAGCAGATGGATATGAAAAACGGATATGGCGACTTGAAGAG
>CAMWOK010000113.1 GCA_947175845.1 uncultured Lachnospiraceae bacterium
GGCAGGTTAAGATCCTGCCTGTCTTTAAAGAGATATACTTTGTATATCTCTTTTTCAAAGTGCCTTGAGCCAATGCTTCTTAAACTCTGCGATACTTGCATATCTCTCGCATCTGTCCGGATGGGTCGCTTTCTCAAGAACCTGAAAACTTTCCTGGGATAAGGGAAAGTGTTCAAAACTTAAATCACTGTCTGTCAAAATAGAAAAGCCCATTTTTCCAATCGTAAACACATTGCTTATCTCATCTATTTTTTCTCCATACTTATACTCTTCCGGGGACATAAATCGCGAACTTCCCCACATCCTCCCCATATCATTCACTGTCGGACTTTTTCTAAAAAAGTCAATGTCACAAATGGTAACCTCTTTTCTTGACAGATCATACATAATGCTTCCATCATAAAAATCTATTGCCACATATCCCATTGTCACAATATCTATCAAAAAATCTATCACACTCTCATAAATATGCAGTTTTTCATCTAAGGGCAGCTTCATCATCATTTCATGGGATTTCTCATACATTCTACCCATACATTCTCCATCAGCCCATTCGAAAATCATAGCAAAACCTTCTCCTATTTCTTCCGAGGTTATATATTTAATCAAAGATTTTTGCTTAATTGTCTGATAAATAGGGACGGTTGCTTTTAGCCTTTGGATCGCGCCAAACACATCTCCGCTGTACGCGGCAGTTTGCGCTCCCGCAAATTTCACAAAAATTTTTCTGCCTTTGTTTTCTATTCCGAAACAGATATTTCCTGAATCCTGGTCGTCATATACCTGAAACACCTTCCCGTATTTTTTTAGAAAATCAAAATTAAACTGCCTGCCCATCTTGAATTTTATGCCGTCTATCTCTTGATATATCATTCCCGTTTACTCCATTTTCAAAATTTATATATTCCATTATCTTCCTGTAAAACTGTGGTTTATCTATGTCTTTCTCTATCAACTGATAAAGTTGCTATTTTGATTCTATCATTTTCACCGACAGTTTTCCACTATAAAAGATGGGGCACAGCAACCGCCGCTCCCCTATTTCTCATCGCTGCGGCGACTTTTCTATTTTGTATTTCTGCCCCTTCAAATCATTGTCCTTTTCATACAGATTATTCCGCTCTTTACACAGTTCTTTCATTCGCTTTAATGCTCTATCCAGCTAGTACAGGCATTATATTAATAATCGAGTACTATGCACCTGCCTTTTGCGCCAGTGCCAGCACTCTATCCAGACAAAAATCAGACTCGCAAGCTGCATGAATCGTGCCAGTTCCTGGCAAAATTTCGACGGCGATATCATGGCATCATGTAAAAATTGTAACGGCGCAATGGCGCAAAACAGATGGCTTGTAAGTCTAATTTCTGTCCGGATGAAGCACGCTCTCCCGGCAATCCGGCTCTGTCGAAGCAATCCTGCAAATGGTTTCATCCAATTCTATCCCCGGCTTATTTGTTGACAATTGTACTGGACGCGACCTCAGCCACTTGATACAATAAGAAAAAACAGGATACACACCAGTTTAACAAAATGTAGGGAAAAAGGAAGGGACACACTATGAAATATCAGGATTTTGAGGGATCTATCAATGAGCTTGTCTCCCTGAAAGTGAAGGAAATCGAGGCGGCAGAGCACGTGACCATACTCCACGCCGTCGAGTCCGGAAGCCGCGCGTGGGGCTTTGCGTCGCCGGACAGCGACTACGACGTGCGCTTTATCTATGTGCGGCCGCAGAATGCCTATCTGGAACTGCAGCCACGGCAGGACTTTATCGACTGGGCGCTCGACGAGACGCTCGACCTCAACGGCTGGGATCTGCCAAAGGCGCTGCAGCACTTCCACAAATCCAACGCGACGCTGTTTGAGTGGGCAGGCTCGCCGGTCGTCTATCACACCACGCCCGCATGGCAGAATATCTATGCGGCAGCAAGACACTATTTCTCCTGCAAGTCCGCAATGTACCACTATTATGGCACTGCGCGGAAAAATTATCACGAGCATCTGACCGGCGCGCTCGTAAAGTACAAGAAATACTTCTATGTGCTGCGCCCGCTGCTGGCGTGCCGATGGATTGCAAAAAAAGCCTGTCCGCCCCCGGTTCTGTTTCAGGAGCTTGCGGACGCGGTTCTGCCGCCGGAATTAACAGCGACGGTCAGCCAGCTGCTGACGGCCAAAATGCAGATGGCGGAGTCCGATCGGGCGCCGCGGGTTGACCTGCTCGACGCCTATATTGAAAAAGAGCTTGCATATTATAAGGAAGCGATCGGCGCGATGCCCGATGACCGCACCCCGGACTGGGGTGCGCTGAACGCGGTCTTTCTCGCTGCGATCGGCGTTGTGCTGTAAACGGTCTATCTTCTGCGCCGGCTCCCCGCAAACAGCTGCACTTCATATGGTTTGAGCGACTCCTCGCGCTCGCCTTCCAGGAGGGTGTACATTCCGTGCAGGTGATACACCTGCTCGTCTCCTGTGTGGTTGATGACAAAGAGCCAGGTTTTCTCGTCGCTCTCGCGGGTCATCATCTCGACACCGTCGCCCGCCGTTCCGAGCGTCTCAATTTCGCAGACGCCCGTGATGTACGTCATCATGTCCTCCATCAGCTCGCTGCCCGGCTCCGTTCCAACATACCATGCGATACCGCTGCCGTAACGGTTTTCCGTGATGGCGGGCGTCTGCCTGTAAACGCCCATGGAATATTCCGCGATCTGGCCCGCACCCCTGAGTTCGATCCTGTCGCACCACTTTTCAACCGCATACTCCTTCTTGCCGTAGAGCACGCCGCCGATTGTTTCGAGCAGGCAGTCATACTCGGGCACTTCGATTCCGCACAGCGCGCCCAGGCGTCCGGGCAATTCCATCTCTGTCATACACAGATTGCCGGCGTCCTTGACACCCGTGCGCATCGTCAGCACCAGATGCCCGCCGCCTGCCACATAGTCCATGTAGTGTTGTTCAAGCTCCGGCGTCATCAGATACTGCAGCGGCGCAATCACCAGCTTATACTTTGAAATATCATCCATTTCCTGCACGAAATCCACCGGGATTTTCTTGTCGTACATTGCCTTATAGTACTTTTGCAGCTGCCCGGTATAGCGCAGCTGCGGATGGTTTGGCTGGATGTCCAGCGCACAGCTCTGCCGGAAGCTATGGACGATCGCAGCCTCGCAGCCGGGTATGCTCCCCTCGAACGCCTCCATGTATCTCGCAAAGGTCTGCGTCATTTTTTTCGCCTCGCTGTAGATTCTGCCCGGGTTGCCGCTGTGCCCCAGAATGCCTTGCCAGAACTGTTCTGCCCCCGCCGGACACGCTCTCCAGCGGGAAAATACAACCGCGTCCGCGCCGTGCGCGACCGACTGCATGGCCCACGCCGACAACTGCCCCGGCTCCGGTGCCCTGCCCAGGATCTCCCTGCCCGTCATGCCCGCCTGCTGCGCTGACACCCAGAATGACTTCTTGCTGTAACTGCGGACCACATCATGACATGCCGCAGTCTCAGCGGGCGGCTGATGCGGCTGCCAGTGCCCTGCCGGGTAGACGTCACTCGACACAAAATCGAGCAGCCCCGCAAGTTCACAGCAGTCTGCCTGGCTGTCAATTCCTGTAAAATTGTGCGTAATCGCGTGTTTCGGACAATGTTTTCGGAGAATCTCCGCCTGCCAGTCCGCAAAGTTGACAATCAAATCCGAGCAGTAGCATTTCCAGTCGAGCATTGCGGAGGGATTGTCTTTTGTCGCGGCAGCAAGCGGTGTCCCGATCTGCTCAAAGCTGTTGTAGCCCTGCCACCACGCGCTGTTGAGCGCCTGGGCAGTTTTGTACTTTCTGCCCAGCCATTTCTGAAACAGGCGTTTGCAGGATCCGCACATGCACAAATCACCCCGGGGACTGCCAAGCCCGTCGTCAATCTGCCAGCCGATGACGCCCGGATTGTCTGCAAACCGCCTGGCAAAAGCGGTCACAAATCTGCGGATGTGCACGCGGTAGACGGGATTCGACGGACAGTTCAACTGCCTGCCTTCGCGGTATCTGCCGTCAGAGTGCCGTCGAACTTCTTGTCTGGAAGCCGGCTGTATCTCGGGATTTTTCTGGACAATCCAAGCGGGAGGCGCCGCCGTAGGCGTGCCCAGGATGGATTTGATGCCATAGCGGTCGAGCAGCGCCACCGCCTCCTCTAGCCGCTCAAAATGAAATTCGCCCTCCGACGGCTCCATTTGAAACCAGGATAACCCTGCCATGCGCACGACCTGTATGCCCATCTCCTGCATCAGTCTCGCGTCGGTCTCCCAGCGCTCGCGCGGCCAGTGTTCCGGATCATAATCCACGCCAAAATGTATTCCCATATGATATAACCCCCATTTCACACGACTGCTCTTATGCAGCTCTTACGCGGTTCTCCCTCGTCCGTTTCGCGGGCGCACTACAGCCGCGCGGCCAGATTTTCCACCAGCTTTGCGCAGTGGGCTGCCGCCGCGCGCTCAAACTCGGGGTAGTCCATGTGCGCGCTGCCGTCCGCCTTGTCGGAGATCGCGCGCAGCACCACGTAGGGAATCCGGTTCAAAAAGGCCGCGTGCGCGATCGCCGCTCCCTCCATCTCCGCGCAGGAACCGTCAAACTGTCTGATCAGCCTGTCCTTGACCGCGCTGTCCGAGATAAACTGATCCCCGCTGACCACGCGCCCCTCATGCACGCCGATTTCCGGATTCACCTCGCGGCAGACTGCGATTGCCGCCTGTGCAAGCGCCCTGTCCGCCTTGAAAAAGGAGGTCTCCATCTGCGGGATGATGCCCGGCTCATAGCCAAGCCCGCTGACATCCATGTCATGTTCGCATGCGTCCGTGGACACCACGATATCGCCGATATTGATCTCTGTGCGCAGCGAACCGGCAACGCCCGTGTTAATCACGGCGTCCACCGCAAACAAATCCGCCAGAATCTGCACGCAGATACCCGCGTTGACTTTTCCGATACCGCACTGCACGATGACGACGTCCTTTCCATTCAGAATGCCCTCGTGAAACTTCATGCCAGCCTTGTCCACAACGTTCTTCAGCTCCATCTTTGACTTTAACTCCGCCACTTCCAGTTCCATTGCTCCGATAATGCCAATTTTGTTCATGATTATGTTCTCCTCTTCTTATATTTATCGATCGGATGTATCCAGTCATCCCGATCGCTCTCCGCCTCAGACGGTTTCATTCATATCTCTTAGTATATCAGGCAAAACCTTCGTTTGCAATGTGATTTTTCTGTTAGAAGTGCGCCGCAGTCACGCAGATGTCAAATGCCCCCTTTGCGCCCTGTCATTCCCGGCACGAGAAACACAGGGCCTGCGCGTCAGGAAAAAACGGTGTTCTGCCGCCGGTATGTCTCGTTGTCCTTCTGGCTAAGCTCGCTCTCAACCTGCGCCAGTCTTTGCTCAAGCTGACAAACTTTTTTCTCGTCCCCCGACGCAGATTGAATCTGCAGTTCGAGCTGCTTCTTCTCCTCCTTCAGTTTCTCGATCTCCCTGTCTACCCTGTCCGTATTGCCAGTGCAGGTCTCTGCAGGCTGATCGGCGTCCTTCCCCCTGCACCCGGGCGCCGCTCCACCCTTCTCTTCCCCGCTGACCTTAGCCGCATCCGCCCTCCTCGGGTCGTCGAAAAAGATTTTCGGAGATCCGTTTTCATCCTCTCCAAGCCGGTACAGGCCACTTGGCCTCATCCCTGTCTTTTCGCTGCGGATGTACTCGTCCTGCGCAGGTATTTTCCCCGGTTCGTTTTCGCCATTTTGCCCGCATTTTACTTCCTCTGTCCTGCGCACCTGGTCCTCCCCGGGCTTATTTGCCCAGTATGTCTGTGTGTGACTGTAGCTTCCATTGATTTCCATTGCCATATTCCTACCTCCATCAATTCTGAATCGCTGCCTTACAGTTATGGATTTCGGTTCTACGGCGCAGTGAATGAAGCCATTTGCCGCGAGCTGCTCTCTGGCTGTTGTGAAATGACAAGCAGCACACTGAGCGAAAACACTGCGCCCTGCGTCCGAACGCTCATTGTACCATGGTAGTTTTCAGCCACCGCCCTGATGTTCGCCAGGCCGGTTCCCGCCTGAAATGTGCCGTTTCCCCGAAAGCTGTTCTCGACTTCGATCAGGATAAAATCTCCCTGGACACGCCCCGACACGCAAATATATTTTTCGGCGTGTTCTTCCATTCTTTTACAGGCATGGATTGCATTGTCAAGTGCATTGGACAAAATGATGCCAAAGTCAATATCCCGCACCAGGCAGGGACAGGGCAGAACCAGCGTGCAGGATACTGCGATTCCCATGTTTTTTGCGATGCCCATTTTATTTCCAAGCAGAATATCCACCACCGGATTGTTCGTGCTGCACGGAAAGGACAGATCCGCTGTCATCCCCTCCATATCGCTGACATAGTCTGCCGCCTGCTCCCATTTTTCATGCCGCAGCAGATCCCTGACGACTGCGATATGGTTTTGGATGTCATGGCGGAATGACTTTGTTTTCTCATAGCGCGCCCTTGCCTCCTCCACATACTGACTCAGCGCGTGCTCCTGCTGCACCAGCAGGGACAGTTCCGTGCCAAGCTGGAAATTCTGCAGAAGCTTTTGGTAGGCATACAGAATGCAGAACAGACTTGCCATGCCGAGCAGCTGTATCCCGAACATCGGATAATAGCTGATGTATGCGGCGCCGTCGCTGCGCGGTGTCGCCCCGACTGTCCCATATAACGTAATGTTCAGATACTCCCCCACCAGAAACAACAGCAGAATCGGTATCAGAATCATGAGCACATACTCTTTTCTGGTGCGCTCAAAACAGGAAAAATATCTGCATATCGCACGATAGCAAAACACTGTGGGCACCAGTGCCGCATTTCCCAGAAACATAAAGGCAACACCGACTGCAATCTGGTCAAACGAGGATGCAAGCGGGTACAAAATACCAAGAAGCGTATCCACAATGCCAAAGGCAAGCTGCATCGTCTCTACCGTGAGAACAGCATACAGCACAACAGTTATCCAGTCTGTGTGACCAGTGGGCGCACAGATGCAGCTCTTTTTCCGCGGCCCTGTGCACAGAATAATCCCGCACACCGCGAGCAGCAAAGTGTACGCCCCAAGCTCAGCCAGTCTGCCCCCCTGAACGAAGAAGATCTCTAAAATACCGCACGCCGCAAACAGCAGATACGCGATCGGTCCGGCTTTCCTTTGCAGCAATCGCACAAAGTAATGAAACCCGACCAGCATCTGTGCACTCCCCATAATGTATCTGTTAAAAATATCCATATATTCTGCCATGTTCCATACCTCATTCCTCACATCTCCTCCTCCGGGCACGCTATCCCCAGCAGTCCGCAACCGTCGCTGATCACCCTCTGCACACAGTCGGTCAGAAAAAGAACCGCACAGAAATTAGCTTATGCTAAGTCCAACGCGGTTCTGCATCTATGCTGTCTGAGTCTGATCCTGTTCCTGTAAAATGTGTTCATCGTACTGCCCCCTCATCCGGCAGCGCTATCCCGCCGCCTCAATTTTGTGTGTCCTTTAATATACCACACAAACTGTGCGATTGCAAACAGTATGACAAGCGCATATTACTCGATTATTCGTGCAATGCTACACTAGAAATTGCGGTCGGCTTCCCGATAAGATTTCTCCATAACATAGTTTGTGAGGGCAATTCCCTGCCGCTCCACACACTGTTCTTTGACAACCACATACCCCCTCTTTTCAAAGAAAGGTCTTGACGTAATGGAAGCGTGCGTCGTGATTTTCCCCTGTGCTGTCTGCTCGAGCCCGTTGCAGATAGCTGTCGCTACGCCCTTTCTCTGATAGTCTTTGTGGACATACAGCCTGTCGAGATAACCTGTTTTGTCGATATCGCCAAATCCTGCTATCGTGCCGCCCACGACGGCAACCAGGCTGTAGTGTTCCAGCAGTGAACGGTTCCATCTGTGTAAGTCCACGCTGCCCGTCGCCCACACAGACAGCTGCTCTTTTGTGTAGTCCCTTGCGTTGACTGTGTGAACCGTGTTGTAGAATAAATCAGCCAATTCTCTACAGTCAGCCGGCTGGTATTTTCTGATGACCATTTCCTTTTCTCCTTCACGCGGATTTTTCTGTGCGGCAAGCGCTTTAAAATCCCATCTCCCGCAGCTTTTGGACGACATTGACATAAAAATCAGTGATATCGCATATGCCGTCTCCCTGCCTGCGGGTCAGCCTTCTGCGCCGCATATCCACCTCGTCGCAGTGGGAGATGCCCCTGCCGGAACTGCTTGTGACAACGCCGCAGAAATTTGTCCACGCAACTGCCCGCGGTGCAAGAAGGCCGTCATTTGGCCCCTCGAAAAACGATACTACAGCCGACGGCACACACAGAAACATATCGCTCCAGACATGCTTCATCACAAACGCATAGCTCTGGTAGTAGACACCCGGCGCATCTGGATTCCTGCGGTTAAACGCCTCCGCCTCCCGCGTTT
>CAMWOK010000114.1 GCA_947175845.1 uncultured Lachnospiraceae bacterium
AATACCTAAGATGAAACTAAACCATAAAAAACCAAACCCTCAGCTACACCCTTACACTAATCGACATCTGGAATCTCATCACCCACCGGAAACACCAAATTCACAGGGCAACCCGAACAATCAGCTTTAAGAGGAAACACCAAACCCACAGGGCAACCCAAACGATCAGCTTCCGCCGCTGTAACTGAAAATGCACGTAGAAACTAAGGCTCAGGACGCTTGTTGCACAGTGGAACATAAGATTAGAAACTGTTCAAAAATAACTTTTAATATCGCTTGTCTTTTTCTTCGAGAGCACCATTCAAAAACCAGTTACATAGCCCGCTATGTGCCTGATTTTTGAGCGGCGCTCTCGAAAAAATCCTACGCGCTATTTAACAGTTCCTTACCGAAAACTCCCCGGTGCCATGCCGTAGATTTCGCGAAACGCCCTGTAAAAGGAGCGCAGGCTGCTAAATCCGCTGGAAAAGCAGATTTCTGTCACGGACAGCTCGGAGTGCGTCAGAAGACCCATGGCGTGCTCTGCGCGCAGCCGTTTGAGATAGTCGTTGTAGGAGCACCCAAACGTTTCCTTAAAGATATGGGAGATGTGGTACTTGCTGTAACCAAGTGCGTCGGCGAGCTGTGACAGCCCAAGCTCCTCGGAGAAGTGCTGGTTCACATAGTTGGAAATATCCTGGCAGATGCCCGCCGACGCAGACAGGTTTTCCAGTTTCACGAGCTGCAGCTGAGACAGAATCATAGCGGTCAGAATGTACAGATATCCCTTGGAAATGCGGATATCTGTACTGTTCTGCACGCTCTCGAGAAGCCCTTCCACCAGCGCAAAAAACTGTGTGTCATTCTGCGGATGTGGGACAAAGGGCACCTGTGCGCGCTGTGTCTGAAATTCTGCAGAGAAGTCGGGCAGAAAGTCGGGATTGAAGATAATCATGGCAGCGGCGGAATGCTCCGGTGTGTGTGTCTCATGCACCGTGTGTGGGAATGCTATGGAGACCATACCCCGTTCCAAAAGTTTCTTCTGCCCGGATATTGTGACCTCGATCGCCCCGTCAAACACATAGAAAATTTCGATCTGACGGTGAATGTGCGGCAGGTAATTGTTGTCTCTGGTCACTTTTGCAAACAGATATTCGTTCCAGTTCTGATAAAACACCGACCCCTCCTCCTTATCCAATCAGGCATACTTTTCCCATGAATGCAAACCCATACTTTATGATGCGCTCCGGCGCAAAGCCCTCCGCGGTAAGCAGCGTCTCATAGCATTTTTCAGCGATCTGTGCGTGAGCGTTTGCAAGCGTTTCTTCCAAATCCCGTTCCTTCTTCGGTTTGTGTACCTTAAATTCGATAATGTAAGCGTAATCGCGCTCAGCAGATATGTGTTCTCGTCATAGAGGTCTGCGATCACTTTGGACATCTTATAGATCATATCTGCGCGGTCCACCGCCTTGATGCTTGCAAAACTCAGAAATATCACGGGGAATGTACCCTGCAGATGACGGTATGTGTACTTTCCGGCGGAGGATTTCGCCTCCCAGATAGTCAGTCCCTCAAACAGATCGCTCCTGCCAGCGTATTTGTTAGAAAAAAAGCACTCCGTCATGCTCATGTTGAGCGTTTTTCCAAACCTGCGGGGACGGGTGATGAGCGTCACAGTAGAGCCGCACTCCCACCATTCCATCAGAAAGCTGGTCTTGTCTATATAAAACCGGTTTTCCTCCCGCAGTCTGTAAAAGCGCTGTTCCCCGATATTTACAACTGGCCGGTTGTCCATGCGTGCACCTCCCTGAATTAAGTTCTCAACTTGTCCGCTCCAATATTATGGCAGATCTAATGGTTTTTATAAATTAAAGTATACACAGATAATCCAAAAAAGACAACACAAGACCGCAATATTTGGCACAGAAAAGGCCGGCTGATGCATTGAAAGGGGCTGGTATGACGCAGTATACTGTTTGAATAAGGAACGCAGCAGGAATACGAAAAGATAGAAAGGCAGGTAACAACAATGAGTTCAGGTAAACTATGGAACGCGGATCTGGGAAATGGCAGCTACCGCAATCCGATACTCTATGCGGACTACTCCGACCCGGACGCAATCCGCGTGGGCGAAGACTATTTTATGATTGCGTCGAGCTTCAGCAACGCGCCCGGGCTTCCGCTGCTGCACTCGAAAGATCTCGTCAGCTGGAAAGTGGTCAACTATGTCCTCCCTGAAATACCAGAGGAGCGCTACAGGGAGCCAATTCACGGATGCGGCGTGTGGGCGCCCGCAATCCGGTTTCACGCGGGGACATACTATGTCTGCTTTCCCATGCCGGACGAGGGTATCTACATGACCACCACGGCAGATCCATTTGGAATCTGGTCTAAACCGGTCAATATCCGCCCCGGTGCAGGGTGGATTGACCCCTGTCCATTCTGGGATGACGACGGGAAGGCGTACCTTGTCGCGGGCGTGGCAAAGAGCCGCATCGGGTACAAGAGCGTGCTCCACATGGTGGAGATGCAGCCTGACGGCATGGGACTGATCGGCGATGCGGTCAAGATTTTTGACGGAAATGAGAAGGATCAGGAGACGATAGAAGGCCCCAAAATGTACAAGAGAAACGGTTGGTACTACATCTTTGCTCCGGCCGGCGGCGTGAAGCGCGGATGGCAGACTGTGCTGCGCGCCCGCAGTGTGTTCGGGCCCTATGAGTACAAGGTTGTGATGCGCCAGGGCAGCAGCGATGTGAACGGACCGCACCAGGGCGCATGGGTGGACACCGTGACAGGCGAGGACTGGTTTCTGCATTTCCAGGATGTTTACGGGGCAGGCCGCATCACGCATCTGCAGCCCATGAGCTGGCAGGAGGACTGGCCCGTCATCGGCATTGCAAAAGTCGACAAGGACTGCGGAGAGCCGGTCGCGGAATACAGAAAGCCCAATGTCGGAAATGAAAACACCAGTACGTTCGAACCGGAAACTTCGGATGATTTTACGGGAAATCGGCTGGGACTGCAGTGGCAGTGGAATGCAAACCCATGCAGGGACTGGTATGCACTGACAGGGAGCAGTTTGAAATTAAATGCAGTCAAAAAGCGCACCGTCTACGGCGACATGCCAAACCTCCTGCTGCAAAAGTGGCCGGCGCCGGAGTTTTCCTGCGTCACGAAATTTGACCTTACAAACCTTGCTGACGGCGAGGAGGCGGGTGTGATTTCTATGGGAATGCGCTATGCACTGCTCACCTTCCGCAAGGATAAAAACCAGCTTAGCCCCTGTTTTATCACAGGTGTGCAGCACTATGGAAAGATCCTGCCCGAAACCACCGAGGAGACCGCGCAGACACTTCCGCAAATTGACGCCTGCCACGCGGGCGAGATCTCAGTGAAGTACACTGTAAAACAGACTGGAACACAAGATCTGAATGAACGGGAAAAAGGATTTCCGCTGGAGCTGGTGACATTTTCATACAGCACGGACGGCATCAGCTATCAGACGGCGGGCAGAATGAACGCTGTTCCCGGGCGCTGGGTGGGCGTGAAAAATGGCGTGTTCTGCGCGTGCACAGTGCCCGAAAACGCGCAGGGCAGCGGATATGCGGTTGTGAATGGCGTGACGTACAGCAGATAGCTGCACATTTAAAAAATGAAATAGACATTGAAAAGAATGGAGGATTTATATGAGCAACACCTATCAAAACCCGGTACAGAGAGGTTTCTTTCCGGACCCGTCCGTCGTGCGTGTCGGGGAGGACTACTACATGGTCAATTCCACGTTCCAGTATTTTCCGGCAATTGCCATCAGCCATTCCAGGGATATGGTGCACTGGCAGGTCATCGGGCACGCCGTCACCGACCCCGACGCGCTCGATCTGCAGGATATCAAAGATTCGCACGGCATCTGGGCGCCCGACATCTCGTACCATGACGGAAAATTTATCATCATGGCGACTCTGCGCCTGAACGCCGACGGAAAGCGCGGCAACAACGTGATGCGCAGGCAGCTCGTCGTCACCTCGGAAAGGCCGGAGGGACCCTACAGCAAACCGAGCTGGCTCGAGGTCGACAGCATTGACCCGTCGCATTTTGTGGATGACGACAAAAAACACTACATGGTCATCAGTCCGGGCATCAATCTCGTGCCGCTGAGCGACGACTGCACGAAGGTCACTGGCGAAACGATTCCAGTGTGGCCGGGAACCGGCGAGCGCTGTCCCGAGGGGCCGCACCTGTTAAAGCGCGGAAAATACTACTACGCGATACTTGCGGAGGGAGGAACCGGCTACGGCCACGGCATCAATGTCGGGCGATCCGAAAATCTGTTCGGACCCTACGAGCCGTCGCCCTACAATCCGCTGATGCGCCAGTTTGACCCCGATGCACCGATTCAGCGCACGGGCCACGGTAAGCTGGTCGAGACGCAAAACGGCGACTGGTGGGTGTACTACCTGATGGGAAGACCCAACCAGGGACATTACACGACAATCGGCAGGGAGTCGGGACTCGACCCTGTGACATGGCTCGAGGACGGCTGGTTTATCATCAATGACCGCCGGGGGCCGAGCATCGAGCAGACTGCGCCGGATTTGCCCGCGCACCCGTTTGAAAAGTGGACGCGGGACGATTTTGACAGCGAGACGTTAAACCGCAACTGGGAGTTTGTGCGCAATCCGGCAAAGGGAAGCTATTCCCTGACCGAGCGGCCAGGACATTTCCGCATCTGGACAAGGGACGGCCAGCTCTCGGAGATCCGCGCAAAGAACACGCTGGTGCGGCGTGAGCAGGAACTCTCCTACACGGCCTCGACCAAGGTGGATTTTTACCCGTCCAGAGACGGGGAGCAGGCGGGACTGACCTGCTACTACAGCACGGCGACCTACGCGCGCTTCTGCGTCTGCTGGGAGCAGGGCAGGAAACTGCAACTTGTCATCAACCGCAACCACGGCGAGGAGCTGATGGCGACGGTGGATGATTTGAAGGAGCAGAGCGTCTATCTCAAGGTTGTCGTTGACAGGCTGACCAGAAGTTTTTACTACAGCTACGACGGCGCAGACTGGACGCTGGCTGGCGTGCTTGAAAACTGTATCTATCTCTGTGACGAGGGTGTGCCCGACGACCCAAAGCGCCACACAGGCACACTCGTCGGCATCTACGCAAACAACGGCGGCTGCGGTACGCGCATCCCGGCTGATTTTGACTATTTTGAATATACAGATGGTAACAGTTAAGCCATACCCATTCATAAGTTGTCGGATTGTACGATCTGACAATTAATTTTAGCGATTGCCGACAACTTATTTCATGTCGGGCGTCCGCCCTATAAAATTGAATATGCAAAATGCCTTATGTGAGCAAGCTCCCAACAGCATTTTGCATATCCAATTTTGCATGGCTGAACTGTTACTACAGATGAAAGATGACCGGAACAAATTATTGTGATCTGGCTGGTTGTGTGATATAATCCCGATGACAGCAACAAATCAGGCATCGTAAAGGAGAAAGTCAGATGAGTGAAAAAATCGTGTTCAGTAGAGGTTCTTTTTTTCACGGAACAAAAGCAGACCTCGATATCGGAGATTTGATCGTCACGGGAAAGAAAAAGAATTACAAAGACGACAGAATATCAGAGTATGTCTATTTTGCGGGGACTCTGGATGCTGCGATATGGGGCGCCGAGCTGGCAGAAGGGGATGGCAGGGAACGGATATATGTCGTCGAGCCAACCGGGGACTACGAGGATGACCCCAACGTGACCGACAGGAAATTTCCGGGAAATCCCACAAAGTCATACCGATCCCGGCAGCCGTTAAAAATTGTTGCAGAGGTGGCCAGATGGGAAGGGCACTCTCAGGAACTGTTAGAGAATATGCTGGAAAATCTGAAAAAACTGTCGGAGGCGGGCGTTCGGGCAATTGATTAGTACGCCTCTCAAAACAGCGGTAATCGTCTCAAAGAGCGAATACCGCTGTTTGTCTGTGCGGGGATCACGTCAGATGTTCGAGCCGCCGCAGACCGCTTGCCGCGAGCGGTTTTTTTGGATTGAGCGCAAAGAGTTTTCGTGCCATGTTCAGGTTGGGTGTGGTGCCAAGCCCGTTGAGGTAGCAGGTGCCGAGCATGTCAGAACCCCACGTGCTGCCCTTGAAAAACGCCTTGCTCAACAGCAGAAATGCCTGTTCGTAATCCGGTTTGATGTCCGTCCCGCCGCGAAAGTAGATTTCGCCGAGCAGATTGCAGAATCCCGTGTCGTCAGGGCACAGGGAATATCCTTTTTCCAGATAGGACATGGCCTTTTTCAGGTCGAGCGGCAGCGCTCCGTTGTAGGTGTAGAGCCTGCCCAGACAGTAGTATGCATAGTCGTCCTTGTGCGCCACCGCGCGCTCGTACATTTCCACGGCTTTTTCAAGCTGATTTTCATCGCGGTATGCGTTTCCGACCATGCGCTCGCAGGCGCCGATTCCCATGCTGGCGCCAAGGTGGATATAGTTTTTGGCCTTCTGGCTCTGAATCGGCGCGCCGTTTCTGCCGGTGCGCAGGATGTCGACCAGATTTGGGATCGCTATGCCAAGCCCGGACGCTGCACACTCCTCATAGAGCTTCAGCGCCGCGGCGGTCCACTCGTACTGCAGGCGCTCAAACCGCCTGCTTCCGACCTCGTCGGGCGTGATATCCCAGAAATCGGCCACCGTGCCATAATAATAGGCGTTGGCAATCATGTATTTGCAGAATACCTGCCCCTGTCCGGCCTTTTCTGACACGGCGTCCCAAAGCTCCTTTTTGCTGTGGTAGGGGGGATGGACAAAAGTTCCGCCCGGCGGCACGTACCCTTCCTGGTGCATGGTGCCAAACATTCCGACCGCGCTCTCAAGCCCGAGACTCGAGTGGAAGCATTCGTATGCAAAATCCTTGTCCGCGGGCAGTTCCACCACAGGGTCGACATAGCTCTTTCCCAGGTAACAGCGCCCCAGAAAATAGAACGCGTCGCCGTCGCCTGTGTTGGCAGCCGCGCGCAGCAGCGCGAGCGCCTCCTCGCGCCGGTCCGCCTGTCTGTCAAACCATATGATACGAATCGCCTGCTCCACACGCCCGTCAAAAAGTGCAGCCATAATACACCGTTCCTTTCCGCATTTTTACCATTTCCTACCATTATACATGATTGCCCGCAAGGGCACAATTCCCCAAATGGCACAATTGCATTAAAAAATACTTTCCTGCAAGCCGTACATGTTATTTCTTTACAGGTTCTAAGTTGAAATACAATTAGCCATAAGGTATAATAAAACAGAAAAAGAAGTGCACAACCACCCATTGGCGGAGAATTAACAATATGAGAAATATAAAAATAAAGTGGAGCTATGTGTTCATCTCGGTTCTTTCTGTGCTGGCGTGTCTGGGAAATGCCGGCGGGACGTACTATCTGTCCCGGGTAATCGAGGAGCCGGATCTGCCAAATTTTACGAAGATGCTCTTATTTTTAGTGAGTTCCATTCTGATAGCGCCCGCTGTCCTGTTTGTGATCTCATCCTGCATTATAAAGGATAAATATGAGCACAAAGAGAAGCTCATAAACGCGGCTGTTCAAAAGAGAATGCTGTTTATTGAATCAGAGCGCTATCACAGTAAAATCAACTTTTTGCAGTCAAACAGCCAGGAGAGCGAAGTCCTTTCATTTATCTATAAAATATCTGAAGCATGCGCATGTCTGCTGGCTTTAATGATCTTGCTTTCCTTTTACCTGAAATGGTATCTGGTGCTCTTAGATGCGGTTTTCTATATCGTTATTGCTGTCATTTCAGTTCGTCCTGCGCTGAAATTAGCTGATTTAATGAGTGATTTTTGGGTCAGATATATCCAGAATACCCGGTATTATAATTATATTTCAGATGTTTTATCGAGAAGAGAGTATGTCGAGGAGAAAAAGATCTACGATTTTTTTGGGTATTTTATTCGTATTTTTGATTCTGAGTTTCAAAAAGCTGCCAGGATCAACAAAGAACTCGGGAAAAAGAGAATACGGTTGGAACAAAAAAACAATCTGGTCAATTCCATTTTTATTCTGTTTGAGATTCTGTTTCTGGCAGTACTGTGCGTCAGGGATGTCATTTCGGTGAGCTTTTTTGCAGCGGTTCTGCCGTTTGCCATGATGACCTACACAAAGGTGTGTATAGCCATGAACGGGTTGAACAGCCTCTCCTGGGCGGAACGGTATCTGGCAGAAGAAAAGGATTTCCTGGAAACGGAACAGAGAGGACAGAGGCAGTATGAAGAGATGGAATGTGCCATAAAATTGAACGGGATATCGTTTCGTTACCCTGGTACGAAACGAGTTATTCTGGACAATATCTCCTTCGATTTTCAGAAGGGGAAGAAATATGCGATCGTCGGGGTAAACGGATGTGGCAAGACAACGCTGGCAAAGGTTATATCAGGCCTGTATGAGCCGCAAAAAGGTTTTGTCACTGCCGCGGGCGAGGCAGCAATTCTT